>JAFZGH010000180.1 GCA_017555465.1 Akkermansia sp.
GGCGCCGACCACGCCGCCGATGACAAAGCTCCAGAACAGCACAGAGAACATCACCGTGAGGTCATGCATCTTCACCCGGCTGCCCACAATGCGCGGCTGAAGCACCCAGCCGTCAAACTGGCTCACGCAGCCGAAGATGGCACTCACGATGAGCACGTGGCTCACATCGTGCCAGGTGAACCAGGCAATCAACACCGCCGGAATCCAGGTACCAATCATGCCCAGGTAGGGGATAATCCCCAGCAGCGCGGCGGCGGCAGCAATGGTGATGGCATACGGCAAGCCCATGATTTTCAACGCGACAGCCAGAATCACGCCATCAATCACGCTCACGAGCATCTGCCCACGCACAAAAGAGATGATGTAGTTATTGATTTCCTGAAGAGTGGCCACCACTTCCTCCCGGAAAGCGGAGCGGCGGATGGGCAGCACCGTGTGCCAGTTCTGCGCAATGCTGGTACTTTCCAGCAGGAAGTAGAAGAGGAATACAGGCACCATCACCGTGCCGACCAGAGCCATCGTAACACCGGAAAGCGCCCGGGAACCCGCCGTCAGCCACCGCATGAGCGTCTCTGTGAGGTAGGACGAATTGAAGCTGAGAATCGCCTTCAACTTCCCTTCATAAGTTGTTTCCTGGGAAAGGTTCTCATAGTCTTCCACCGGCAATTCTGCCGCGCGCGCATCCTTGAGGGTCTTACTGTAAAGCATATCCACCCCCTGCTGCAACAGGCGGTTTTCAGCCATCTGGGTCTTACCGCCCTCTACCACACTTTCCAGAATCTGCTCACGCTTGGAAACCAGATCCCCCGTCTGCTGCACCAGCGGCGGCACAATCGTCCACCCCAGTGCCACCAAGGCAGCCCCCGCCAGCAGCATGACCGATACCACCGCCCACAGGCGCTTCGTGATGCGGCGCTGAACCAGAGCCACACAAGGAGAAAGAAGATAGGCCAGGAATCCGGCAATCACCACCGGCAGCAGCACGGGCTCCAGCGCCACAAAAAGACTGCCCACGCCGAACAACAAGCCACAAACCAGCGCCACCACTACCAGCAGAGCCAGCCCGGTAAGCGCCGCCCAGCACACCTTGCGCTGGAACAAGGAAGGAACGTCTTTATCCTGGATTTTCATAGAACCATCATACACTCATCAAGTTTCAGCGTCAACGCCAAAACGACGGATTACCCTCACAATATACCAGCAGCAAACCACCAGAATGCCCGCGGCGGCGCACCCCCAGACACCATACACCCAGCCCCCGCAGCACAGGAAAGCAGCGGTATCCAGCGCCAGCATCGTCAAAACCGCCAATCCGGCATGGGCACCGGCTTTGCGCCACCGGACCAGCCGGAATACGCCCAGCACCAAAGCAGGAATCATCCAGGAAACCAGAAAAGCCAGTGCTGCCGACTCCCATGCTTCATCAGCCGCTACTTTATCTATGAGATGAAAAAAGAGAGCATCACCATAGATGGCACGAACCTGCTCAATGGCATCCCCGCGCTGCACACCGCGGACGACAAGCTGCCGGCCATTCTCTATCATGCGGCAACAGATTTCCGGACCGCCCGACAGCTCCAGTTGCAATTCCCGCTCATCCTCACTAGTATCCCGGCAGGCATCCAGCCACACTTCAGGCAAATTCAGCGAACTGAAGGGAATTTTCACAAAAGGAACACCATAGTCCAAGGCATTGGCACTCAATTTCAGGCGGAACGCCCCCATGCGCACATGGGAAGCCACATCCACAGCCTTCCGCAACGGCAGCCCGGGATATTCCTTTTCCCTGTCCGGGGTATAGACATTCATCTCTACCCGCAGAGCCTGGCAGCGCAAGCCGAGAGCGCGCAATTCCAGGTACTCATCCGTATACGCGGGGGCCGCCAGCTGCACACGGCGACCCTCGTTTGCAGGGTCAACTGCATCCGGCTCAATGACCAGATACGGTTCCTCATTCCGCTGCTCCAGCAACCCGACCGCACTCTGCCCACAAGCAACCACCAGCAGCACAATCAGCGCCAGACACAGCGCCACCAGCGCACAACGCACCATCACCCCGGCTAGTCTGACAATAAGCATCGGGCCAGTTCCTCCATGGTTTCACACACCGGGGCAGGCCACGCGCGCAGAGCCGCGGGGTCTGCCGCATAGCCCCAGCCCACCAGCACCAGGCCGGTGCCGGCATTTTCCGCACAGCGGGCATCGAACAAGGAATCACCCACCAGTGTGATTTCCGCAGGAGAAACGCCCCATTCCTCAGCAATGTGGTGCATGGAAGCCGGATTCGGCTTGCGGGGGAAAGCCGGGGTATACCCCAGCACTACATCGAAGGGCACAGAGGGGAACAGATGCCGCACCATGGGCTCTGTGACCTCGTGCGGTTTGTTGGAAAGCACCGCCAGGCGCGCCCCGGCAGCAGCCAGTTTTTCCAGCAGGGCAGCCATCCCCTCGTAAGCGCGGGTATACTCCTCCCCGCACCAGCAGTGCGGATACTCCCGCCGGAAAGCGGCATGCACGGTCTCCAGCTGCTCTGGCGGAGCCTCTGCCGATCCGGCATAGCCAATAGCCTGCGCGCAGAGATTCGCAGCCCCGCGGCCAATCATGCTACGCACCGCCTCCTGCGGGTGGACCGGATACCCACAGGCAGATAAAGCACGGTTGATTCCCTCCGCTATTCCGGGCAGGGAATCAACCAGTGTACCGTCCAGGTCAAAGACAAGGTATGGCTTCATCAGCGGGCAAAACCGCGCTGGGAGGCGCGCAGGAAGTCCACAAGGTACTTGATGTGCGGATTGCTGCCGTACTTCTCATCCCCAAGCACCTCGGCAAACTTATCCTCCATCTTATCACCCTTGTTATCCTTGTAAAGGAAGAGCTTACGGTAGGCGAAACGCAACGCGCGTATATCCTCATCCGAGAACCCGCGGCGGGAAAGACCTACCTGGTTGATGGCGCGCAGATTCGCCGGAGAACCTTCGGCAATCATATACGGAGCGATGTCCTGAGTAGCCTTGGCCATGCCGCCCACCATGGCGTGGTCGCCCACACGCACAAACTGGTGCAGAGCCGCGCAGCCGGATACAATCACCCAGTTACCGATTTCGCAATGGCCGGCAGCGGCGGCGTAACCGGAGAAGATGTTGTGGTCACCCACAATGCATTCATGCCCGCAGTGGGAATGAATCAGGAAGTTATTGTACGAGCCAATCACCGTGCGCAGTTCCGGCGTGGTGGAGCGGTTGATATTGCAGTATTCGCGGAATACGTTACCTTCGCCCACTTCCAGAGTGGTCGGTTCACCGGAGTACTTCAAATCCTGTGTCTTGGTACCAATGGTGCAGAAGGGGAAAAATTCGTTATTCTTGCCGAACTTGGAAGGACCACCAATCACCACATGACTATGCAGCACGCAGCCGGAACCCAGCTGCACATGCGGCCCCACCACACAATACGGCCCAATCTTGACATCGTCTGCAATCTCACAGGTCGGGTCAACAATAGCTGTAGGATGAATATCTGCCATATCCTGCATATTACACCCCGCCCCGCCCGGCTTCAAGCACAAAATCAGATTTTCCGCTGTTATCCCGGCAAAAAAGCATTGTTCCGCACTTGCCCCCGCCGGAATGGTGTGCTACAATGCCCGCACACCATGGCAGACCGCATTCCCGTACGCAATCCGAACGAAATCAGCAAGCTCCGCAAGGCCGGCGAGGTATCGGCCCGCATCCTCATGGAGCTGCAGGAAATCATCCGCCCCGGCATCACCACCAAGGACATTGACAACTACGCTGCCGAGCTCTTCAAGCGCGAGAAATGCGGCAATGCGTTCCTGGGCTACGGCGGTTACCCCGGTCAGCTCTGCATCTCGGTGAATGAGGAGATTGTACACGGCATCGGCGGCAGCCGCGTGCTGCACGATGGCGATATCGTGAGTCTGGATGCCGGCGCCATTGTGGACGGCTGGTACGGTGACAATGCCATGACCGTGGGCGTGGGCAGCAGCGTGAGCGTGGAAGCCCGCAAGCTGATGGCAGTGACAGAAGAAGCGCTTTTCCGCGGCATTGCCGCCGCCAAGCAGGGCAATTCCCTCATGGAGGTCTGCGGAGCGATTGAGGACTATGTGCGTCCTTTCGGGTTCGGCATTGTGCGCGATTACGTGGGTCACGGCGTGGGCCGCCACCTGCACGAGGAGCCGCAGATTCCGAACTACCGCCCGAATTACCCCCTGCCCCGCCTCAAGCGCGGCATGATTCTGGCCATCGAGCCCATGATTACCCTGGGTTCCTACCGCGTGCGCGTGCTGGGCGATGACTGGACCGCCGTGACCAGCGACGGCTCCTGGGCTGCCCACTTTGAGCACATGGTGGCCGTAGGCCCCTACGGCGGCGAAATCCTGACCGAACGCCCCCGCATTGCCCTGCCGGAGCAGCTGGGCATCACCCTGTAAAAAAAGCACCTCGTCATGCGCAACCGCCTGTTCCTGCTGGCACTGGTTGCCGCGCTGCTGCTGGTGCAGGCGGTACTGCGCACTGCCGCCATGGCCACACCCCTCAGCAGTGCCACACTCTGGGGAACCTACACCTTCTGGGAGTTACGCGGCGTGCTTCCACTGGGCGTCTTCATTGCAGGCGCCTTGCTGGTCACCACCGCAGCAGCAGCCCAATGCGCCCAAGCCGCACTGCTCATTGCCGGACGTTACCAGCAGCTGACTAGAACTCTGGGCAGCATTGCCTCTACCGGGCTCTGGTGCGGCGCCCCCTGCCTGGCCAGCTGCTACAACGTCCTGCCGCATATCTTTGCATGGTTGTCCGGCTATTATGAAGCCGCCCCCTGGCAGACCGCCCAATACCTTGACTGGGTGCTGCACGGCAGCTGCATTGCCCTGATTCTATGCCGGGTGCTGAGCACCAGCCGGAAGCAAATCTGCGCCTGCATCATCCTGCCGCTATCACTGCTGTGCCTGCTGGCATGCGGGCAGATGTGGTTTAACGCCGCCATGATACTGTTACCCCCCGGCATTCTGGGCGCCGCGGGCGGAGTCATGTTGATACAGAAACGCAAATCATCCGTTCTGCTCACAGCCACAGCCTTCGTGACAAATGGTTTACTCTTTACCATGTTCGGAGATGCAGACTACCAGTCTCCCCCGGCATCTCCCATCGCCCTGGACCAGACCGTGTGGATAACCTACGCCTGCACCCTGCTGCTTCTTGCACCTGCGCTGTACCTTAAAGCCACATCCCTTTGCCCTCCGGCTGAAAAAAATCATCAAAAATGCCGCGAGGTCGCAGAATGAATGATTGCATTCTGCGCCAGAATATGTTAAAGGTAGGGGGTACGCAGTAAACCATTTCAACAACTCTGCTAACTATGGCCACTCCGAAACTGAAAACCGCCTCCACCGGTGCAGCCCCTGTGCGCACCCTGCGCCCCTCCGGCACAGCTACTGCTAAACAGCCCACTCTCAAGAGCGCCACGGGCAAGACTATTGTTCCCAAGAAACCCGCTGCCACCCCTACTCCCAAGGCAAAGAAGCCGGAAACTCCCGCCACAGAGCCGGAGGAAGTACTGACACCGGCTGAACTTCAACCCACCGAAGCTACGCCCATTGCCGAGCAGCCCGTGGAAATCCCCGCCGCAGAACCGCAGGCAGATGAAGCAGCAGCCCAAGCCGCCGCCGAGGCTGAAGCCGCCCGCCTGGCACAGGAGGAATACGAACGCCAGCTGGAAGAATACAACCGCCAGATGGAAGAATATAACCGCCAGATGGCAGCCCTGCAGGCCGCGGAAGAACAAGCCCCGGCTGCAGACGAAGAGGCTTCCCAGATCCCGGAAGAAACACCTGCTGCAGTAAGCGAAGAAGCTCCCACTCCCACCGAAAAACTGAAGGCAGCCAAGAAGAAAAAGAAGAAGGCTCCCTCGCCCGCTGCCGCTGGAAAGTCTGAAGAAGAGGAGGAGGACGCCAGACGCGAAGCTTACATGCGCGCCATCCAGGAGGAGCAGCAGCGCACCCCCATCTGGAAAACAGTACCCTTCATGGTGGGAGCTGGCCTGCTGGTTGCCACTGTTGGCATCTGCACCGTGCTCGTTGTACAGAAGCAGGCAGAAAATGCCCGCATTCAGGCTCATATCGACTACACGAACGACTTGCTCCGCCGAGCCCAGCAGATCAACATGCAAGGCGTAGAAAACCTGGCTGACGCCGCCAAGAAAAACGTAAACGTAGACTGCACCATGGCAGATGCCAAGGCTCTGATGGAAGTTGTGGTCGACCCCTACGTGAAGGGTGAGAACGGCAAGCCTCGCTACGGAGCCCGCGCCGAAGGTGTTGCCCAGAATGCCTGCCTGCTGCTGGGTCTTGCCGCAGAAAAAGACACCGCCATCCGCGCCATGATTTTTGACACCATGGGTAAGGAGTGCGTCAAGATTAAGCCCACTCTGTTCCGCTGGCTGCTGCAGCGCGTTGCCATTTCCGACGCAAAGGGAATCAACGCAGAACTCAAGAAACTATCCAAGACCATCGCGGATAAGAAGACCGCCAAGCCCTGGAATCAAAAGACCCAGTATCTTGCCTATATCTGGGAAAGCATCGGTCTGCGTGTCACTGCCGCCGATACCAAGGAGATCCTTAATCTGCTCAAGACCGATATTGCCGACAACACGCTGGCTTCTCAGCTCTGCGTCTGCCTGGACAACATCATCATGATGATGGATTCGCCCACAGAAAAAGCTGCCCTGGGTGATGACATCTTCACCCTCATGCCGGAAAAACTGCGCACCGACACCGCCATGGTTGCCACGCTCGGCAGAGCATGCTCCCCCAAGGCGCTCGAATTCTACAAGAACGAAATTACCTCCAAGGGCTGGGTCGGCGCTGCTACGATTCTCATAGGCTCCTGGGGTAATGATGATGTTCTGCCCTTCGTGCTGGAACAGAAGGAGGCCAAGGCGGATGATGCCAAGGCTCTGCGCAGCATAAATGATGTCATCGGCACCATCCTCAAGCAGGACCGTCCCCGCAGTCTGGAAGACGCCGAGAAACTCCTCAACATGTGCTTCGACAATCCCTTTGGGGATACTTCCGGCATTCAGGATATCATCAACAAGACAGATGTGGACTCCACCCTGTACATCGGCGATACGCACCCTGACCTGCCCAAACTGCAGGAAGAACTCAAGACCCTTGAGGCCCGCCGCAAACAGAAGCGACAGATTATCACTGTGCTGGGCTGTCTGAGCGACCACGAATGGGTTGTGAGCCTTCTCAACAAGTATAAGGCTGATAAGGATGACGATATCCAGTACGAAGCAGAAAGAGCTCTGGAAAAGACCCGCGCACATGCTGTGCACGCCGCCCAGATGCGTGAAGAATACCAGAAGCGCAGCAAGGAATAACCCCCCTCCTTTTCCACAGGAAAAGCGGCTCTCTCCTCTCCTGTTTCCTGTGCCTTATTACCAGAATACCGCGTGGCAACAACCGCCACGCGGTATTTTTTGTGCTATTTTTGGCATATCTTATGATTTTATACTTGCCAAAGGCAATTTTCCATGTATAATTGCCCCGGCTTTTAATGGCACAGCGAGCTGTAGCGCAGGCTGGTAGCGCGCTTCGTTCGGGACGAAGAGGTCGCAGGTTCGAATCCTGTCAGCTCGATTTTCTTTTCCGGCTCAGCCGGCAGCCGCAACAACGCGGCATACGCAGCGGAGATTGGTCTCCGCCCTGGCGTCTGAATCACCCCACCATACTATGCCAGAGGTGGGAAATTCATTTTCACAACCCCATATCTCAATATATGTCCGGTCATAATAAATGGTCCAAGATTAAGTTCACGAAGGCAGCAGCCGACGCGAAGAAGGGCAAGATTTTTGCCCGTTTCTCCAAGGAAATCACCCTGGCAGCCAAAAGCGGCGGCGGCGATGTAGACACCAACCCGCGTCTGCGCACAGCTATTGAAGGCGCCAAGGCTGCCTCCATGCCCAAGGACAACATTGACCGCGCCGTGAAGAAGGGCACCGGCGAACTGCAGGGCGAGGCCATTCAGGAGGTAACCTACGAGGGCTACGGCCCCGAGGGTACTGCCATCATCGTGGAAGTGGCTACCGACAACACCAACCGCTGCTCTTCTGAAATCCGCACCATCTTCTCCAAGAACGGCGGCAACATGGGCACCCCCGGTTCCGTTTCCTACCAATTCGACCGCAAGGGCGAGGTGCGCTTCATCGATGCATCCCTGGATGAGGACTCCGCCATGGAACTTGCCATGGACTGCGGCGCTGATGAGTTCGAACCCGGCGATGAGGAAAATGAATGGATATTCACCTGTGGCCCCACCGACCTGGGCACCGTGTCTGAAGCCCTGGGCGCCGCCGGTAAGAACGTAACCGGCATGAAGCTTATCTCCGTGCCCCAGAACCCGACCACGATTTCCGATGTGGCCGTGGCCCGCAAGGTGATGAAGCTTTACGACCTGCTCGACGACTATGACGACACGATGAACGTGTTCGCCAATTTCGAAATCGATGACGCTGTTCTCGAACAGCTCTGATTTTAGTTATTCCTTTTGTTTTTAATTTCTCTCAGGCAAATGGGGCAGCACCCCTGCCCCATTTGCTGAACTCTTACCTACTTTTCTGAGGTTATGACCGCACCCGGGGAGAACTCCAACAGCCAGCGGCAGCAGCGCCCTAACCAGCGCCGCCATTTCCACCACCGCAACCGCCAGCAGGGGGACAACAACAAGAACACCCAGGGCGAAAACCAGGGTGCTGCCCAGGTGCGCCGCGAATCGTTCAATCGCAACAAGCCCCAGAAACAGCGCTTCAACAAGAACAAACAGCAGCAGAACAATCAGGACTCTGCCACCCGCGCATACGTTCCCGTGGGCGAGCCGGAAAGCATCACCGGCCTGCTGGAAATCACCAACAAAGGATTCGGCTTCATCCGCACGGCAGATAACGACTGGGCCCCCTCCGACGCCGCTATTTATGTACCGGCAGACATCATCACGGAACTGCGTCTGCGTCCCTTTGTGCAGCTTACCGGCATGGCGCAGCGCTATGAGCGCGGGCACCAGCTCATCTCTGTACAGAAGGTGAACGGACAGGAGCCCGCCGAGGCCGCCGCCAATCCCCACTTTGAGGATTTGAAAGCGGTGAATCCCACCCACCGCCTCTCTTTTGAGACCATACCCTCCCGCTTCACCACCCGCACGCTGGATTTAATGGCCCCGGTGGCACGCGGCCAGCGCGGCCTCATTGTGGCCCCGCCCCGCACCGGCAAAACCACCCTGCTCATGCACATTGCCGAGGGCGCCCGCGAGAATTACGGCGAGGACCTGCACCTCATGGTACTGCTGGTGGACGAACGACCGGAGGAAGTGACCGAGTTCAAGCGTGCCCTGCCCGGAGCAGAGATTTTTGCCTCCAGCAATGACAGCAACGTGCGCGAGCACTGCCGCATTGCCGAAATGGCCATAGAACGAGCCAAGCGCCTCGTGGAGGCCGGCAAGCACGTGCTGATACTGCTGGACTCCATCACCCGCCTGGCACGCGCCTACAACAACGCAGAGCGCGGCAGCGGCCGCACCATGAGCGGCGGCATTGATGCCCGCGCCCTGGAGACGCCCCGCCGCCTGTTTGCCGCCGCCCGCAACACCCGCGGCGCCGGTTCGCTCACCATCCTGGCCACGGCACTGGTAGAAACCAACAGCCGCATGGATGAGCTCATTTTCCAGGAATTCAAGGGAACGGGCAACATGGAGCTGGTGCTCAACCGCCGCATTGCAGAGATGTATATCTACCCGGCGGTGGACATCCTGAAGAGCGGCA
>JAFZGH010000181.1 GCA_017555465.1 Akkermansia sp.
GGGTTGGGAGTGGGTTGGGAGTGATTTACCCCCACGCGGGGGCGTGGACGGTTGGGGTGCTGCGGGGTATGATGTGGGTATGGCTATTAGTACGAAGATTTCGGAGAATGATGGGCATGCGCCGCAGGGGCTTTTGTATATGCCGGCGGGCGAGCATGTGATTTCGGCGACGTTTAACGGGCAGGCTGCGACGCGGCGGGTGCTGGTGAATGAGGCTGCGGCTGAGCGTTTGCAGGCTGACCTGGCTGCTGTGTGGCAGGAGGTGGAGGCTGGGAAGCGGGCGCGGCCTTGTGTGTATTTCAACCATGAGAGCGGGCCTGCGGCAATGGTGCCGCGGAGGTTCAGCTGGGTGCCCGGTAAGGGTGTGGTGCTGGAGGGTGAGTGGACGGCTGCAGGGCGCGCGGCTGTGGAGGGTGGGGATTTTGCGTATTTTTCGCCGTGTTTCCGACGGGACCGCGAGAGTGGGGAGGTGATGGGGCTGACTGCCGGTGTGGAGGTGGGGAGCCTGGTGAATGACCCTGCTTTTGAGGAGAATGAGTGTATTGCGGCGGCGCGGAATGTGCCGGCTGTGGAGGATGTGATGGCGGCGAATTTCAGCGGCTGCAATCAGTATGGCCACGGTTTTGCGGGGGATTGCGAGAGTGGTGGGAATGGCGGGCAGAGCACGTTCGGGTTTTTCAGCTCAACGAAGGACGCGAAGCGCGACAGGCTGAAGCGGAATGCTGATAAGGCGGCGAAGGCTTATTTTGAGAAGAAGAAGGAGATTGACGGGAAGTATGACCGCCACGAGAAGGTGGACCGCGACGAGGAGGTGGAGGAGCAGCGCTTGCGCTTTGCTGCCCGCCAGGCTCGCAAGAAGGCCCGCGATGGTGGGCTGGAGTTCGATGATGATGACCTTGACGTGGTATCTGACTGGGACAAGGAGGATGACGAGCGCGAGGCTGCGCGTGTGTCGAGCAAGGGGAAGCGCGATGGTGTGAAGGCGGGGCATAGTTTACCCCCACGCGAGAGTGTTGCCAATGATGAGGAAAATGCAGATAATGAAGGTACCGCCGGAGGTGGCGGCAACAAGATTATGGATGAAGCAAAATTGAAGATGCTGCTTGGTCTTCCTGCTGATGCAGATTCTGCCGCCGTTGAGGCTGCGCTTGCTAAGTGCGCCGGCGCCGGTAAGAAGCTGGAGAAGGTGGAGGCTGAGCTGGCTGACATGAAGAAGAAGGAGCATGAGCACAAGGAGAAGGCTGCCGGTGCTTTTGCTGATGGCCTTGTAAAGAAGGGTGTGATTGCCCCGAAGGACGAGGATAAGATTAAGGCTGCGCGCAACTTGTATATGCAGAGTCCTGCGGATGCAGAGGCCGTGTTCGGTTCTATTGCTGCACCGAAGGAGGAGGCTGCTGTGGCTGGTCGCGTGATGCCTGATGCTGCTAATGCTGCCAACGTGTCTGTGGAGGCGATGCTGGCTGCTGAGTTCCGAGCTAACATGTAACGAATAAACGATTATGGCTGATAACAATAGCATGATTTTCCCGACGCTGGGAGATATGCTCCAGGGTGTGAATACGCCTGTGGAGAAGAAGGTGATTGAGTCTGTTTCTTTTGCCACACCGCTGGTGGAGAAGATGGCTCAGAAGGTGATTCAGGGTACTTCCTTCTACCAGAAAGTGCGCACGAGTATTCCTGTGATTGGCGCTGTGCCTTATAATTCCGGCACTCCCGTGTCTCGCGGCGCTTATGAGATGCAGAAGGCTGAGTGTTTCAACTACGCCGGCATGGTTCATGTGCATAAGCACTTGGTTGAGGCTGAGCCGGAGGCTTATTCTCAGCTGATGCACGATGAGATGCTGGGTGCCACTAAGGGTGTGTTCATGAATCTGGAGCGCTCTATCATTTACGGCAAGGCTGTGTCTCCGTTTGGTATTGCCGGCTTGTGTGACCTGATGGGCGATTACCTGACCATGAGCGCTACGGGTGACCATTCCAAGCGTGTGCACGGTGGTGCTTCTATCTGGGTGCTGTGCACCGGTATGGAGATGATGCGCCTTGTGTGGGGTCGCGGCAAGGCTATCAGCTTTGGTCCGCAGATGACTACGCTGATGCCCTTCCCGACCGCTAATGGCGAGCCCGGTATGATGCCTGCCTACGCCAAGGAGGTTAACTTCCGCGTGGGCTTTGATATGGCCAACACGAATTCTGCTGTGCGCATGGTGAATGAGTCTGCCGACCACGGTGTGACCGACAAGATGCTGCAGCAGATGATTCGCGAGCTGCCTTCCGGCTACACTCCCACTTGCGTGGTGATGGGTCGCCGTTCTCTGGGTCGCCTGCAGGATTGGCGCGGTGAGAAGCTGACTTACACCAATATCATGAACGCCACGCACGCGGCTCTGCCGAAGACGAA
>JAFZGH010000182.1 GCA_017555465.1 Akkermansia sp.
GACCAGCTGCAGCGTGTGCGCGAAGCGTTCAAGGCATAAGCAACACTGAAAAATCTCGCAACAGAGCCGGCCTCGTAGTTCAATGGATAGAACGGCCCTCTCCTAAAGGGCAGATATGGGTTCGATTCCCGTCGGGGCTGTCGCAAAAAGGAAAACCACCTGCTGCTTAGTGCGGCAGGTGGTTTTGTATGATTTTGCGGTCGGGTGAGGCCATGGGGGTTGAGTCAAGACGGGAAAGGGGAATGAATTCCTCGCCGGGAAGGGGCTTTGTGTCGGCCTGGGCCAGGTATAGGTGGCGGGTGACTTTGTAGCGGGTGATGCTGTATTTCTGGTCTGCCAGGTGGGGGAGGTTGGTGCAGAAATCTGCGGCGCGCCGGGGGAGCCGGTACATGCCTTCGTGGCGGTTGCCGTCTGGTTGTTTTTCCATGAGTAGACCGGCAGGGGTGAGCAGGAGGATATCGTGGTGCTCTATGGCGGTAATTTTCTTTTTAGGCAGCTTGACGGGCAACGTAGTGGGATTTTCGGCCCGGCACCATTCTTGCAGTGGGCAGAGCAGGCAGTCGGGTGTGCCGCTGGTGCAGAGGGTTTGCCCCAGTTCCATGAGGGCGGAGTTGTAGGATCGGGGATTGGTGGGATGCACGAGCGCGGCGGCCCTTTTCCAGTGTTGCCGGCGTCCGGCTGGTGAATCTACCGGGGTAGGGTCGTTGAACAGGCGCGCAAAGACGCGCGAGACATTGGCATCTACCAATGGGGCGGGACGGTTGTAGGCAAAGCTGAGCAGGGCTCCCACGGTGTAGTCACCTATGCCGGGCAGGGCACGGATGGCGCTTTCCTCTGTGGGAAAATGCCCGCCGTGCTGCTGCACAATAGCGCGGGCGGTAGCTTGCAGTGCGCGCACGCGACGGTAGTATCCCAGCCCCTCCCAGGAGCGCAGTGCTTCTTCCTCGCTGGCGGAAGCCAGGTGCGCCGGTGTGGGGAATTGCTGCATCCAGGCTTCGTATCTCCCCAGTACGGTGGGGATGGTGGTCTGCTGGAGCATGATTTCGCTCACCAGAATCGCCCAGGGGTCAGTGGTTCGCCGCCAGGGATAGTCGCGTCCATTGGCTGTGAACCAATCCACCAGAGCCTGGGCTATTTCCTGCGCGTGCGGGTGGCTCATTTGCTTGTCTGGGTGGTGTAGATGGAGATGTCTGCCTCGCGGGTGCCGAGCAGTTGCTGCGCGCGTATAAGCGCTTTGCGGGTGGACATATTCGGGTTGAGCGGTTCAACGACGAAGATGTTGCTTTCGTTCTTGCCGCAGTTTTCCTGCAGGATGTTCAGTACGCCGCTTTTCTTGAGAATGCGGAAGACTTTGCGGCTTGCGCCGGAGATGATGATGTGTCGGCCTTTTTCGCGTATGAATCGGATGAGTTCTTCCAGGGCGCAGACGGAGGTGGCATCCAGGTTGCGGGCGTTGCGCATGCGCAGCACTACCACGGCCAGATTAGCGTCTTCGGCAATGCGGGCAACCTGGCGGCGGAAGAGGTCGGCTGCGCCGAAGAAGAGGTCGCCCTCAACATGCACGATGGAGATTTGCGGCAGCCTGTTTTCTGATTTATCGAGTTCGCGCAGGGTGCCTGCATCATCGAAGGTGTATTCCACCAGCTCTGGCTTGGAGGCTTTGCGCAGAAAGATGGAGACCGAGATGATAACGCCCACAAAGATAGCGATGTGCAGCGGCAGCAGCAGGGCTGCGATGAAAGTGATGAGCAGTACGGTGGCATCGCCTTTGGTGGAGCGGAAGCAGATGCGCAGAAGCTTCTTGTCGTATAGAGAAATAGCGTTGGCCAGCACCAGCGCGGCCAGGACGCTGTGCGGGATTTTTGAAATGAGCGGGAAGTTAGCCAGGATGAAGGTGATGCCCAGGCAGATAAGCCCGCAGAAGATGCCGGAGAAACGCGTGGCTGCCCCGGCTGTGTAGTTGAGCATGGAGCGGGTGAGTGAGGCTGAGCAGGGAAGCGAGGTCGTGAGGGCTGAGCCCATGTTGGCCATGCCGACGGCAAAGGTGTCCTGGTTGAGGTTGACGGGGTCTCCGGTCTTGGCGGAGATGGTCTTGCTCATGACTGTCTGTTCCAGTGTGGAGAGGAAGGCAATACCGATGATGACGGGGATGAGTTCGTTGATGTGGTCTCCCAGTTCACCCAGGGCCGGAGCTCGGCACACGAGGTCGCTCATGGTGAAATCCTTGAGCATACGAACCCCTGCAAAGTGTCCGCCGGCCCAGGGCTGGCTGAGTACCCAGTTGAGTGTGCTCATGACTACCAGGATTACCGCAAAAGTGGGCAGGCGTCGCAGGTATTTCTTCAGCGGGATGAAAAGCGCAAAGCTCAGAAGCCCCAGTACGATGGGCTGCCACTGCACCAGGTGGAGGTTGTTCACGATGGCGCTGGTCATGGTGAAGAAGGAACTTCCGGCTTCCACATCGTTGATTCCCATGACATAGCGTGCCTGGGATGCAATGATGAGAGTGGCTGCACCGGTGACATAGCCTACCAGCACACTGCGACTCACGAATTGCAGCATTTCTGTGGCTTTTACAAAGGCTCCCAGCACACAGAACAACCCAGCCATGAAGACGATGAGCGGTACATAGATATGCGGCTGGCTCTGAATGGCCGGCGATGAGGCCAGAAAGAAGCTGGCCAGCATGAAGGCTGTGGCGTTGCTCGGACCGCTCACCGTCAGACTGCAACGGGTAAAGAGCGGGGCAATGAATGTGCCGACAGTAGCTGCCATGATGCCGTATATGCTGTCCAGCCCGGCCATAGCGGCAAAAGCCATGCCCTGCGGCAGCCCTACCAGCGCCACATCGGTGGCGGCTTTCAAATCGCGCCCGGCCTTGCCCAGGGTGTAGCCTTTCAGTGCGTGCCGTACAGGCAGTGGGTCAATCATGCCTTGCGCCAGAAATTGGCGGATGCTTTTCCATCCTCTCCCTAATCTGTTTGCCACCATTCCCATTTGCTGCCCATTCTAGCACTGATTCTGCATGCCCGCAAGCGGAAAACAGTTTCCCAGGGGTGGGAATTATTATTTTGTGTAGTTGAATTCTGCAATTTCTGCAACATTGACACATTGTCCTTGCTTTTTTTTGTCATTTATGTTAGTTTTCGTGTCAGCATGAAGGTAAAATTCTGTCTAGTAGCCAGTGCTGCCCTGGTGGTGGCCTCCTGTAGTTCTACCGATGACGCGGTTACCACGAACCGCGCCAGCGTGGTAGTCAAGCCTCAGACCAGTGCTCCTGCCAAGTATCTTGCGCTGCCGGGTCAGGCAGCCGTGGCCGTAGCCGGTGTGGACGATGTTTTTGATTCTCAGGTTGCCCAGTATGGTGCGCAGCCGCAGACCGCTGCAGCAATGGGGAACGTGATGGGACAGGCCGCAGCCAATACTGTAGCCGGTGCGCTTGCGCCGCTGCAGCAGACGCCCACGCCGATGCTGCCGGCAGACAGCCCTGCCTCTACTTACATTCACCAGACCGCAGTTCCCGGACAGGCCATTGTCGGCATGAACCCTGGTGTTGCTATGCAGTCTGCTGGCATGAATGGTATGCCTATCAACTACGCTGTGCGTATCACTAACAGCACTCCCGGTAAGATTTTTGTGGAAGCTCAGGATGCTTCCGGTGCCATTTACCCCTGTGGTTTCATGGATGGTGGTCGCAGTGCCACGACCCCGCTGGAACAGGCTGATCCCATCGTGGGACCCATTACCATCGTGGTGCGTGACCCCGACAAGGACGGCGCTCCTGAAATCCGCCGCTTCAAAGTGAATCCGCCCGCTTTCTATGTGGGCAAGACGGTGGGTATCAGCATTATCCCCGGTGGCAAGTACCACGCCAGCGTGGATGGCAACGTGTACGCCAGCGGTGAGGCTGTGGCGCCCCCTGCTGTGGCTGTCCCCAATATGGTGGCAACCACGCCGATGCCCGTTGCCGGCGGTGTGATGAACTACACGGTCAAGATTACCAATACTACCCCCGGTAAGATTCTGGTGGAAGCCCGCGATGCTGCCGGAGTCGAGTTCCCCTGCGGTGAAATGGCAGGTGGTGAGAGCAAGTCCACCCCCCGCGAACAGGTTGCTCCCATCAAGGGGCCGATTACCGTGATTGTGCGTGACCCCGATAAGGAAGGCCAGCCTGAGATCCGCCGCTACAAGGTGAATCCTCCTGCCAACTACGCAGGTAAGACTCTGGGTATCAGCATTGTTCCCGGCGGTCAGTACCACGCCAGTCTCGATGGCCAGGTGTACTACACCTATACGCCGCCCGAGGCTCCCATCACCACTAATCCGGTGCCGGTTCCTGTAGACCCTGCGGCCCCGGCCGCTGCTCCCGCTGCAGCCCCCGCTCCCGCTGCTGCGCCTGCCGGTATCTGAGTTGCTTGGTGACAAGCCTGTAATTGTACCAGGAACCGCTTTCCACGAGGAAAGCGGTTCCTGCTTTTATATCCAGCTTGTTCTGCAGGATGATGAGCGTTATATCATGTTCATGTGCAAACCATTCCGAGACTACCTTACATTGACCCGTGAATACACCCGGGAAATTATCACTTTTGGCGGATTTGTTCTCATGTGCTTTGTATACAGCGACTTTCGTCAGCTGGCACAAGCCCAGTCTGCCACCGCAGCCCAGACCGTTGAAATCCTGCGAGCCATGGATAACCGACTGGGTATCATTGAGCTGCATACCAACATTTCCGCCCGCTGATGAAACCGAGTATCCGTCGCATACAGGCACATCTGGGCGTCAGCGCCGATGGTATCATCGGGCCGCAGACGCTGCGCGCCATTTCTCAGGCTCTGGGAATCCAGGAAATTCCTACATGGCCCAGCCAGAGCGAGGTGCGCAATGGCAAGAGTATCTTTGGCGCACCGGGCAGGGAGGACTCGCTGGTGAGTATTCTGCCGGCCTATCCCCTGTATTTTGAGGAACAGCAGGTGCGTAGCATCCGGGTGCACCGCCTGATTGCTCCGCATGTGCAACAGGCTTTGCGAGAGGTGTTGGAGCATTACGGGAGGGAAGAGATTGGCCGGCTGGGGCTTGACCAGTACGGCGGCTGCTACAACTACCGGCCCACTTCCACCGGGAATGCGCTTTCCATGCATGCCTGGGGGATTGCTCTGGATTTTGCACCCCGTGGCAATGGCCTGAAAGTACAGGCGCCGCGGGCTACCCTTTCGCACCCGGATTGCGAGGTCTGGTGGCAGATATGGGAGAAGCACGGCGCCGTTTCCCTGGGGCGCGAGCGGAACTACGACTGGATGCACCTGCAGTTTGCCCGTTTGTAATGAAGCCTACGGCATCATGGTGAGCAGCCGGTAATTGCCAGCGGCAAGGGCATAATCCCGCGCGTTTTTACCGTGCTTGTCGCGGCGTTGGAAATCTGCCCCATGCGCAAGCATCAGGGCTCCCACACGCCAGCGGCCACAGCGCGCGGCCTGCATTAGCGGGGTAGTTCCCTCGTTGTTCGGTTCATCGATGCTCGCTCCCCGGTCGAGCAGAATGGCGACGGCCTCGCGGATGCCCCAGGTGGCAAAGCGGTGCAGGGCGGTGTTGCCCCGTTTGTCACGGGCTTGTAAATCTACCTGCTTTGCCTGCATTATGGCGTCTGCCACGGGAAATTTTTTCCTTTCGTGTGGCCCGTATGGTTTCAGACAGAACTCCCGTTCTTCCTTAGTCTCTCTGGGCTTCCAGAAACATTCAGGCTCATAGCTCTGGTATAATTCCTTTGCCGTTTTTCCCTCGGCATTCGGCGTATCTGGGTCGAACCCCATCTGGATGAGTGTATGAACCGTGTAGTAATATGAGGTCCGGGCAGCCACATGCAGAGGAGAGTCTCCGTTCTTGTCCCGAATCTCTGGGCGGATATTCCTGTGGGCGTGGATAAGTTTCAGCACGGTGCGCAAGGGGCGGCGGCAGGCCAGCCAAAGAGCGGAGTCTCCATGGGCATCTGTTTCGTAAGGATCAGCCCCGGCTTCCATCAGTAGCCGGGCTGATTCAAAATGGCAATCCGGGTGGTAGTGGCTGCCCAGCCCGAATCGGCAAAGCCAGTTGAGTGCGTTTCTGCCCTGGTTGTCTCTCGCGGTGGCATCGGCCCCTGCTTCCAGCAGGGCATTCAGCGCATCGTGCGCACCAGCCCTCGCTGCCACCATCAGAGGCGTGAGCCCATTGACAAAACGCGCATCTGCAAAGGCCCCGGCCTGCAGAAGTTTGCGGACGGTATCAGCCTCATTGTGGCAGCATGCTGCAAATAATTCATTTTGCAAGGAAAGGTGATTCATAACCCGTCAGATTAGCACAGGTACTCTTGCATAGCAAGCCTGAAATGATAAAATGATAGCTGACAGCATGGGTTGCTTTACATCTGCCGCAAAAGATGCTAATCTGAACCTCGTTATGATGAACCTGCCTATCCGTCCCCGCCGCAATCGCAAATCGGCCGCAGTGCGTGGCCTTATGCGCGAGACAACGCTTTCTGCTGCCAACCTGATTTATCCCATGTTTGTGCAGGAGGGTGAGGAAGATACGCCCATTGAATCTCTTCCGGGCTGCACGCGCTGGGGCGTGGCTGGTATTGTGGGCGAATGCAAGCGTCTGTATGAGCTCGGCATCCCCTGTGTGGATTTGTTTGCCGTGGTGCCGGAGGAGAAAAAGGATGCCGCCGGCTCCGAGGCATGGAACCCGGAGGGCGTGGTGCCGCGTGCTATCCGCGCCATCAAGGCTGCGGTGCCGGGGCTGTGCGTGATGACCGATGTGGCGCTCGACCCCTTCAATACCTATGGGCAGGATGGCATTGTGCGGGAATATGAGGATGGTTCGTACGAGATTCTGAATGACGAGACAGTGGAGGCGCTGTGCCGCCAGGCTCTGTGTCACGCCCGCGCCGGGGCTGATATCATTTCCCCCAGCGATATGATGGACGGCCGCATTGCCGCCCTGCGTGCGGCGCTGGATGCCGAGGGCTTTTCGCATGTTTCTCTTATGAGCTACACGGCAAAGTATGCCTCGGCATTCTATGGCCCGTTCCGCGGGGCTTTGGGGAGTGCTCCGAAGTTCGGCGATAAAAAGACCTACCAGATGGACCCTGCCAATGTGCGCGAGGCGCTGCGCGAGGCTGCGTTGGATGCTGCCGAGGGAGCGGATTTCCTGATGGTGAAGCCTGCCACGTTGTATCTGGATGTGATTGCTGAGATGCGCCGCGCCACCACGCTGCCGATTGCCGCTTACCATGTGAGCGGTGAGTACCTGATGCTCAAGGCTGCAGCGGCTTCCGGCTGGCTGGATGAGAAGCAGTGCATGCTCGAAGCGCTGCTGAGCATTCGCCGCGCCGGTGCCGATATGATTCTGACCTACGCTGCGCCGCAGGTGGCAGAGTGGCTGCGCGAGGAAACGCTGTAAGTGGCTATGGCACGCCGTCGTAAAATGCCGCGCAAGGATGCGCTGCTGGTTTTCCTGGTGCTGCTCGTCGCCGGGTTGCTGGTGGAGCGTTTCGGTGGAGATGATACGATCCTGCGCTGGCTGGGTGCGCCACCGCCTGTGCAGCAGGAGGAATATGTGCCCACGCTGGGAGCTGCCACACTCACTGCCGAGGTCGCACACACCGCGCCACTGCAGAAACAGGTGGACATTGCCGCCATTCCCAAGCTCGGTAAGCCGGTGCGCTTTCTGATGCACAATGTGCAGAATTATTTTGTGGAGGGAGAGGCGTACCGCTCCCGTTATGTCCTGAAGCCGAAAGCGCAGGAGTCGCGTGATGCTGTGGCTGCGTTGATAGCAGAATCCGGGGCGGAAATCGTAGGCCTCATTGAAATGGGAGGCCCGGTGGCTTTACAGGATTTGCGGAAACGTCTGGCGGAGTATGGTAGGGAATACCCCTATTTCCGGGTGCTGCCGCGCCAGGGAGAGGATCGCGCTTTGGCGGTTCTTTCGGTATACCCAATTGTACAGGATAACTCGCAGGAGAATGTGAAGCTGCACCAGCAGAAGCGCCGCAAGATGCTGCGTGGTATTCTGGATATCACCGTGCAGCTGGAAGATAAGCGCCTGTTCCGCATCGTCGGGGCGCATCTCAAATCCCGCGTGTCGGACAACGAGGGCGCTGCCACCGCTCTCCGTAAGCAGGAGGCCTACACTCTTGCGCAGCATATTCAGCACATCTCCCGCACGCAGAAAGGGATGCCTTTGCTGGTGTTCGGTGACTGGAATGACGGCCCGGCTGATGCGGCACCGCAGATGCTGCAGCAGGGGCTTTCGCAAGATGCTGCGCTGCGCCGCCTCTCTCCGAAAGATTCGCGCGGTGAGGAATGGACGCTTTATTACAAGCGGGGCAAAGAATACTGCATCTATGACCAGATTTTTGTAAATCCCACTCTCCGCGAACGCATGCGTGGGCAGGGCGGTATTGTGGATGCTCCGGCAGCTTCAAAGGCCTCTGACCACCGTGCTCTCTGGTGCGATTTAAGGTGAATGAAAGTTGGTTTGTTGCGGCTTCCTGATGCTTGCGAGGTATGAGAACTCCGGCGGTCTGATATTTACAGGGTGAAGTGAAGGGTGGTGAGAACTCGAGACTCGCAGGGAGAATTGTTTCTGCGGGCGGGGTGAAAATGCCAGTGTCGGAGTACCCAGCGGAGGGCGTGGCGGTCGAGGGCGGAGTTGCCGCTGCTTTGGGTGATTTCTCCGCTGGAGGGGGAGCCATCGGCGGCAACACTGATGGTGAGACCGACGCTGCCTTGTACGCGCCGTTGGCGCAGCTGGGCTGGGTACGGGGGCTGGGGACAGCGTTCGTAGGCGGGTGGCGTGTAGGTGCTGGCGGCTGGTGGACTGGCGGCGGCCGTGCTTTGCCGTGGTCGGGGGGCTGGTGTTGCCTGTTCCAGGGGCTGGGCGGCAAGCAGGGCATCAGCATCGGTTTCGAGAGTGACGTCGTCGGATTCGATGTAGGGTAAATCGGGTAAGTGGGGTGGATTCATGCTGGCCAGGCTGGGCCACTGGAATAAGCTGGGTTCTGTTGCTTCAGCGGCCCCGCAGGATACCCGGACGGGGGTGAGCCGGGCGGGTTGTTCAGCAGGGGGGGCTTCTTCTTTACCTTCTGCAGGTGTGAACACAACTCCGGTAAAATTGCAATCGGTACTGCCGCAAGGCTGGAGCAGCGGGGTAACCCACGCCCAGAGTAGTATTCCCAACCAAGGCGGCAGGACCAGGACGAACGAGCGGCATGCCAGCAGCTGCCGCTGCTGCGCGAGTTTTGTCGCGGGAGTGTGGATGATGTGTATCATGCGGGATCCGCTACCCAGAAGAGGTGTGCATCCAGCGCGTCGTAGCACCACGGGCTGGGTGGAATGTGCAGGTGCGGCTGGTGGATGAGGTAGACTCGGTTTTCTTTCCAGCCGGGCAGCCAGATGGCGTGTTGGTAGACGAGCACATCGATGAGCGCGAGATTCCCGGCGGTGGGGGCTTGCTCGTATTGCGCCAGTGCGGCGTTCATATCGGCAGCATCCAGCCCGAAGGGTGATGTTTCGGGCTCGGCTCGCGGGGAGAAAAATTGCTCAGGCGCGGGGGATTCAGGGGCGGGCATGGCCCAGAAAACGAGTTGGTGGCTGCGTTCCAGCAGCCGGCGCCGGCTGGTTTGCCAGGGAACGGGCTCTGGGGTTATTTCTGCACCGCAGTCAGCTGCGCTGCGAATGAGCGGGGCGAGCAAGGTGCTGATTTTTTCGTGAGGAGTGTAGAGCAGGGAGACGCTCAGTCGGGTGCCGTCAGCGCGGCGTAGAATGCCGTCCGGCCCCGGGGTGGTGTAGCCTGCCCGGGCAAAGGCCTCTCGGGCTGCGGCTGGATTGTATGTATATTGGGGCGTATTCTGCGGAGTATGTGCGCCATAGCCGGAGTGGAAGGTGGTGAGCCGTTGCCCTTCGCCACGCATGATGAGTTGCATTCCGGTATCCATGTCCATGGCCTGCAGTAGCCCTCGGCGAAGTTCCACATTGGGCAGGGTGCGAGTGTTGAGCGCAATACCGTAGGGCGGAAGCGGGTATTCAGCATCGTAGATGGTTCGGATGAGCCCCTCGGTGGGTTCGGCGCGTTCCTGCCATGCGGCGATGTTGCGGGTTTGCAAGGCATCGAGCTTGCCGTGTAGCAGGAATTCCCACACCTGCGCCTCGCTGGTCAGGAAATGGTATTCGAGCGTATCGGCATTGAAACGGTGCCGGCAGAACGGCAGCGTTTCGCCCCACCATTGGGGAATGCGCTGCAGCTCGATACGCCGTCCGCGTTCTACGCCTCGCACGCGGTATGGCCCGGTGGCCGGGGGTATACGCTGTGCGTAGGTCTCACGGTAGCGTGAGTTGAAATCGCGGTAAAATGCAGGTTCGGCAGGCATCAGCAGTCGGGCCGCTGCCAGGGGATCTGCCTTGGTCCGCATGGTGAGGGAAAGGTGCTGGGCATCGTGCACCCGCAGGGCGGAAGCGCCCTGCATCAGCGCTTCATATTCCGTGCAGCGCTGCTCGGCCTGCAGCAGCGCGGCGAGCAGGTAATCCCCGGCGCGCACGGGGCGCCCGTTGTTGTAGCGCGCTGCAGGATTGAGCCGGAAATAGATGGTGTTCCCCACGACGGCCCAGGCCTCTGCTACACCTGCGGTTATTTGCTGGGTCAGTGGGTGCTGTGCCACGAGCGGGATTTCCGTGGCCGCCTGCAGGTTCAGGTGGAAAAACTGGGCATTACAACCGCCAAAACGCAGAAAGTGCGCCGGGAAGGGGCCAGCGTTGCTCAGGCGTACTCGCCCTCCTTTTTGGGCGGCGATATGGCCCACGGGCGGGTGTTCCCCGGCGTTCTGCCACGGAATATCGGCTGTCAGCGGGGCGTCAAGTTCAAGTGATAGCCCGGCTACCCGGCCGAGCCTCTGGGCGAAATCGGCCGGGTAGGGGGCTGGCGCACAAGCTTCCTCTGCCGGGGCAGGCGATGCTGTCTGCCGGGTGGTGCTCCACCAGGCAAGTGCGGCTATGACCAGCAGCAGGATGGCAAGCGCTCGTTTCATTAATAAGTGAAGGTGAAACCACCGTAGAAGGATGTGCCCGGAGCAAGAATATCGCCCGAACCGCTGTCGGTCACAAACTTCTCATCCGTCAGGTTTTCCACGCGGGCGTGCAGCTTGAGGTGCTCATTGATGATGTATTCCGCATAGCAGCGCAGAGTGCAGTAGGAATCCATTTTGGAGGCGTCCCAGTCCCGGCGACCGGTGGCGGCAGCTCCACCGAAGCCAACGGTCAGACCTTCCAGCGGGCTGGTGTGGATGTCAGCACTCCATACCTGGCGGCAGCTGTCCGGCAGCGGGGCATCGTTCTGGTCCTTGGGCTGGGCGTAGGTGAAAGCCAGGGTGTAGCCCGTGTGCCAGGCGTCTCCCAGTTCTGCATTCAGCACAATTTCCACACCCTGGCTGGTCCAGTGCCCAGCCTTATTGATGTAATAGTTCTCTCCATTTCTTGTTTCTGTGGTGATGCCGTCTTTCGTCTGTTCCCAGAACAAGGTGATGGTCAGGGTGTGCGCATCACCCAGCTGCTGTTCAATGCCGAAATCCGCACTCCAGCTGGTTTCGCATTTGAGTCGGGGATTACCATGGTAGTAATCCATGCCGTATCCCCACCAGGAAGGTATTGCTATTACGCCGTGGCTTCGCTGAAAGGAACTAGGGCTGCGGTAGCCTCTGCCAAAGGAACTGAAGAGGCGGGTGGTATCGTCATTAAAGCTGTAGGAACTCGCGGCGCGCACTGCAGGCATGGCATTGTGGATGCTGCTGTAATCCAAGCGAGCTGCAAGGGAGTTTGTCCAGTTGCTGGAGGGCTGGTAGATATGCTCCACGGCCAGCGCATATACATTTTCCAGGGTCTTCTGGAGCTTGTCTGAATTATTGTCGTACTGGCTGCGAGTCCACCGGAAATGGGCCGTTGTTGTGTGATGTTTGCACCAGTGCAGTGCATTTCGCCATTCCACCTGTACGTTGCGTAAATCAGAATTGTAACCCGTTCCCAGCATGTTGTCTGCTCCGTAGTACCCACCCATCAGACTTGCCGTATAAAAGTTGCTGATTTTGCTTTCTATTTTGGCTGTTATCAGGTTGCTGCGGAATTTGTACGGCATGGGTTCTCCCCATGCGGAGGCATAGTTGTAGCCGTAATGATATTCAGCATCTTCCCGTCTGTAGGTGGTGGTGAAAGTGGTGTTTTCGTTGAGCTCGTAATCCAGTCGCAGAGCTTGGGCAAAATTCTCATATTGGCCAATTTCCGGGGTTTCTGGGCGGGTGCCGCTGGCTGAACGGATATCGTTATCCGTGCTTTCATAGGTGCTGGAGAGGAAGAAATGCAGTTTATCCAGCTGGCCCTGCGTGGCGATATTTGAGGTAAAAGCATTGTTGCTGCCGTGTTCCTGGAAGATGCGGAGACTGGGCTTTCCTTCGCCGCGGGGCGTTTCCATGAACAGAACTCCGCTGATGGCGCCTCCGCCGTAGCTGGCAGCCTGGGCACCACGCAGCACTTCCACCTTGCCGAGGTCAAACAGATTGCTGCGGGCAATGATGTTGGAGGTTACCAGATTGTTACCATTGCTCGTGTTAGCCAGCATACCATCAATCATGGGCAGAAGGTAGGAATCTTTCGCCAGCCCGCGAATAGTTGCCTTGGAGACATTGCCCCTGCCGTTCAGACCGCCGCCAGGTGTCACAAACACGCCGGGAACGGTGGTAAGTGCTTCGGTCAGGGAATAAATGCCCTCCTTTTCCAGCTGGGGAATATCCAGTACGGTGACCGAGCAGCCAGAGCTGTCGTACGGAATGGCGGTGCCGCTGTGGGCTGAGACAGTGATGGGCGCCAGTTCTGTGATGGGCAATTCATCCGCCGCAAGGGCGGGGGACAAGCCTGCCAGCAAAAGGGCAGGCACAACGCGTGTGATGCTCCGGGGAGGAGCCGGTGTTTTTCTATTCATTTCTGTGTTGGCCGTTGAACTGGCGGTGCATCGCCGCCGTGTGTCGTGGCGAATCCCCATGGCTGGCATTCCGACTGAGTGCGCATGCTTGCGGCATGGCCCAACACGGTTGCGGCACAGCGACGGATTCTCACCGTCTTTCCCATCTATTTCCTGCGGCATCCCGCCGCCTCCCGGAGACTCTACGCACAGGTGATAACCCAGTGCGGTACGCCACCTATCTAACCACACTCCGGGAAGTAAGACAAGCGAAATGCCTTGATTTTTTAATATAACTTGACTTTCGACAGAGAATTTTGTTATAAGGTCTCAGAGTCACAGCGCGCTGTTATCTGTTATAATTTTCTAATCAGCATCAATACGGGTATATGAATATTGCAATGGTAGGCACAGGTTACGTGGGACTGGTGAGCGGAACCTGCTTTGCAGAAATGGGGAATATCGTCACATGCGTTGATGTGAATGAAGAAAAAATTCAGAATCTGCAGGAGGGAATTATGCCCATCTATGAACCGGGACTCAAGGAAATGGTACTGCAGAATCAGGAGGACGGGCGTCTGAAGTTTTCCACAAGCCTGGCCGAATGTATAGATGATGTGGATGTCGTGTTTTCGGCTGTTGGTACCCCGCCGGATGAAGATGGCTCTGCCGACCTGCGCTATGTACTGGAGGTGGCTCGTGAGTTTGGCCGCCACATCAAGAAATATACCCTGCTGATTACCAAAAGTACCGTCCCTGTGGGAACATGGGCAAAGGTAAAGAACGCGATTCAGGCAGAGCTGGACCAGCGCGGCGTGAGTGTGCCGTTCGGCGTGGCCAGCAATCCGGAATTCCTGAAGGAAGGAACGGCCATTGAAGATTTTATGCGTCCGGACCGCGTTATTGTCGGTGTGGAGGATGAGGACGCTGCCAGATTGATGCGCCAGCTGTATCGCCCGTTTACAATGACAAGCGACCGTGTGCAGATTTGCGATATTCCCAGCGCAGAGATGATTAAATATGCCTCCAACAGCATGCTGGCAACCCGCATTTCCTTCATGAATGACATCGCCAACCTTTGCGAGTTGGTGGGCGCCAATGTGGATGCTGTGCGTCGTGGCATGGGGGCTGATGACCGCATCGGCAAAAAGTTCCTCTCTCCCGGCTGCGGGTATGGCGGCTCCTGCTTCCCGAAGGATGTGAAGGCTCTCATTCGCAGTGGGGCAGAGCTGGGCTATCACATGGGCATTCTGGAGGCTGTGGAGGCCGTGAATGAACGGCAGAAGACGATTCCCTTTGCCAAGCTGCAGGCAGCAATGCCGGAGCTGGCAGGCAAGCGTATCGCGGTGTGGGGCCTGGCATTCAAGCCGGGCACGGATGATATGCGCGAAGCTCCTTCTCTGGTGCTGATTGATTCGCTGCTGGCGCATGGTTGCGAAGTGCGCGCCTATGATCCGGTTGCCATGGATGAAGCCAGACGCCGACTGGGCGCAACCTCAATCACCTATTGCGATGAAATGTACGATACCTGTATTGATGCTGATGCTCTCGTCATCGTGACGGACTGGAAACAATTCCGAGTGCCCAGCTGGGCCGTTTTGCGTAAGACGATGAAGAATCGCCTCATTATTGATGGTCGCAATCTGTACGATCCAGAGGAGGCTGCTCAGGAAGGCTTTGTATACAATCGGATAGGTTAATGACCAACCTAGTGATTATTTCTACAGGCTGCTTCGAAAAAGGAGCAGCCTGTTTTTTGCTGGTAATGCAACTGAAATTGTGGTATATGGCAGGGCATGAAAAGTGTTTTGCTGAGCCTGCTGACCGCAGCGGCCCTGGTGGCCCAGGGCGGTGTAGATGCCATGAAGAATCTGCAGAAACCTGAAAGCGGTAAAGCGGCCGTTCTTTCGTTTGGAGGGGAAGGAGGACGTGAGTTCCTGTTGGATGGAGTGCCGTTCCAGATCCGTTCGGGCGAGATTCATCCGCAGCGTGTGCCTCGCGAGCA
>JAFZGH010000022.1 GCA_017555465.1 Akkermansia sp.
ATTCACATCAAGCGTGCGGCCGGTAAGCCCGGCGGGGTGGCGGGTAGGCTCGCCATCATCAATGGAGAAGCCGCCCAGCTCGCGGTTCACCACGAAACGGTCTTTGGAAAGCTCCAGGTTCTCTGCCTTTTCCTTGGCCTTGTCGGCATGTTCATCATCGATAATGTCCTCATTATCCTTCAGGCGGAAAGTACCCACATTATTCTCGCCCACAATGTGCTCACCCGTGACGGAGAGGAACACGTTGAGGATATCCACATCGGCATGGTCCTGCGCAAGCTGCCAGGCATCGCACACACACTGGCGGGCCATACTCTGGTCCACCACCTCGCCCTTGCGCACACCGGCGCTCTTCACCTCACCAATACCGATGATGGTGGCGGTGGCATCCGGGCGGATTTCACCGACAACCATGCACGTTTTCGTGGTGCCTATTTCCAGACCTACCAGAATTTTGGATTGAGCCATAGATAAATCGAACTATTACGTAGTAAACAGAAAAAAACTATTTCTGCAGAGCATATCACAAATTACCCCCGCATGCGCGGCAAATGCGCGTCATATTCACGGCTTGGACAATTCGCGTTCGCAGACTTCCGACTTCGGCATGATGGAGGGTCGCAAGGTCACAAACTCCTCAGAATACTCCTCCGACGGCACGAAGAGGAACCCGGGTTCACGATTGCGGATTTCGTACGAAGTCGCGCGGAACATGGGCAACACCTGGTTCGTGCTGGGGTCGTATGCCTGGCGGCCCGTATACTTACCCTTCACGATGTATTCCACATTGTTATCACGTCCGTGCACCGCATTCGGCAGCGGATCCTCCGGCCCGCGGTCGGGCGTGTGGATAATGGATTCATCCATCATCACCAACTTTGCCTCACGCCAGCTCTGGCCAGGCTTGCGCAGATACCCCCAGAAGCGGCACATCGGAATATGATAGCGACGCCCCACAAAATAATCACCTTTCTGCTCCTGCGCAATAGCTGTCTCGCGCTCGCGCAGCGCCTCACAATCCGAACGCAGGCTATGGCACTGACTCAGCACCGTGCATACCACCAGGGAGATGATGATTTTCTTAGTCATGAACACCCCAGTTCTACCCCATTCATTCCGCCCGGTCAAGCATAAACTACGACCGCCGCAATCCCCGTCAGCTCGCCATTATTTACTTGACAGCACGCACCCCCGCACCTATACTCCGCGTGGGTGCGTTATAGCGCAGCCCGCGACCTATGCCTCATGACCTTCCGGAGTGCGAACGGTTCATTCCCCTGAAAAGGAGAGCCGGCCGGATGGAAAGAAAGGCCGTACCGTATCACTACAATTCCGCAAATCACTTTTCACATGCATTCAATTTTCAAGAAAATCGCCCGTCTGTTCTCGTATGATATCGGGATAGACCTGGGCACAGCCAATACACTGGTCTACATTAAGGACCAGGGCATTGTGCTGCGCGAGCCTTCCGTTGTCGCCATGAAGGGCGACAAGGTGAAGGCCGTGGGCGAGGAAGCCAAGCGCATGGTGGGCCGCACGCCCGGCAGCGTGGTAGCCATCCGCCCGCTCAAAGAAGGCGTCATTGCCGATTTCGAGGTGGCGCACAACATGCTGCGCTACTTCATCAAGCGTGCATGCCAGGGACGCAGTCTCCGCGGGCCGCGCATCCTGATTGCGCACCCCTCCGGCATCACCGAAGTGGAGCGCCACGCCATTGAGGAATCTGCCTACGAGGCAGGTGCCATCCGTGTGCAACTCATTGAAGAACCCATGGCCGCAGCCATCGGCGTGGGGCTTCCCGTCACAGAGCCGGTGGGCAGCATGATTGTTGACATCGGCGGCGGCACCACCGAGGTGGCCATCATCTCCCTTTCCGGCATCGTTTACAGCCAATCCGAAAAGTGCGGCGGCGATGCCCTGGATGAAACCATCACCCGCCACATGCTGGCCGCCCACAATCTGCTGGTAGGCCCCCGCACGGCGGAAGACATCAAGATCCGCGTCGGCTCTGCCCACCCGCTGCAGCAGGAGCTGCAGATGGAAGTGAAGGGACGCGACCGCGGCACTGGTCTGCCCAAGACCGTCACCGTGCGCTCCGAAGAAATTCGCGAAGCGCTGCAGGATAAGCTCGACATCATCGTGAGCGCCATCCGCCAATCGCTGGACCACTGCCCGCCTGAGCTGGCCAGCGACCTGTACGACCGCGGCATCACCGTGGCCGGCGGCGGTGCTCTGCTGCGTGGGCTCAGCGACCTGCTGCACGAGCAGACAGGCCTGCCCATCATGATTTCTGAAGACCCGCTGAGCGCTGTGGCTGAAGGCACAGGCAAGTATCTTCAGGAGAATGATGATGTTTTTGACGAGGAGTAAGCCGCACCGCTGAGACCCAACGGCTGCTGCTCCACCTTCCGCCACCTGCCCACCAGTACGGCACCGCACCTCATGCGGGGCTACTGCATAGCATCATGGCAAGGTAAAGACGAGCAGTCTCTCTCCTCCGTTTTAACAGGTGAAAACTCCAACCTCAACCTAACACTTTGTCTTTTATTTCCAAAATGATTAACTCCGTTAAAAACTTCTTCGGGTTCGGCCAGTGCAACCCGAAGGAGGGTACCACCATCGTCATCAACTCAGAAAAACTGGAACGCCGCGTTGCCTTGCTCGAAGACGGCGTGCTGGAGGAATACAGCATTGAGCGTGAGGGCGAAGACAACATCGTGGGCGGCATCTTCAAGGGCCGCGTCAAGAACATCGAACCGGGGCTCAAGGCCATGTTCGTGGACATCGGCTACGAGAAGAATGCCTTCCTGCACTTCTGGGATGCCCTGCCCCTGGCGCTTGATTCCTCGCTGGAGGAAATCCAGAAGGAGGGCCGCCCCCGCAAGAAGCAGAAGAAGATTACCAGCAAGGACATACCCGATATCTACCCCATCGGTTCCGAGATTATGGTGCAGGTGACCAAGGGGCCCATTTCTTCCAAGGGCCCGCGCGTAACCACCAACATCTCCCTGGCCGGGCGCTATATCGTGCTCATGCCCTTTACGGATCAATTCGGTATTTCCCGCAAGATTGATGACCCCAAGGAACGCCAGCGCCTGCGCCAGATTGTGCAGAAGCTCAACGTACCGGAAGGCATGGGCATCATCATGCGCACGGTGGCCCAGGGCCAGCGTTTCCGCCACTTTGTGCGAGACCTCGCCATGCTGCTCACCCAATGGCGCGAAGTGGAAGAGAAATTCACCACCAACCCCGCCCCCATGTGCGTTTACCGCGAACCGGATCTGATTGAGCGCACCGCGCGAGACTTCCTGACCGACAATGTGGACAACATCGTGTGCGACAACCTGGAAACCACCCAGCGCATGCAGGAGATTGCCGGCAAGATTTCCCGCCGCTCCAAGCGCCACATCCAGTACCACCAGTACCGCCAACCCATTTTCGAGGAACTGGGCATTGAAAAGCAGATTAACGAAGCCTTCCAGCGCCAGGTGCTGCTGCCCTGCGGCGGGTATCTGGTGATTGATGAGACTGAGGCGCTCATCGCCATCGACATCAACACCGGACGCAACAAGGGCAATAAGGACCTCGATAAGACCATCCTGGAGACCAACCTGGAATCTGCCCGCGAAATTGCCCGCCAGCTGCGACTGCGCAACATTGGTGGTCTTGTGGTAGTGGACTTCATCGACATGCGCCACCGCAAGGACCAGCTGGCGGTGTACAAAGCCATGAAGGACGCACTCAAGCGCGACAAGGCAAAGACGCAGGTGATGCAGATTACCCCCATCGGTCTCATGGAAATGACGCGCCAGCGCATCAACGAATCGCTGCTGGACTACGTGAACGACCACTGCCCGTATTGCCACGGCCGAGGCCGCGTGAAGAGCGTGATGACCATGAGCGTAGAAATCCAGCGCCAGCTGAAAGCCACCATCATGCGCTACCGCGAAAATGTGGGCGACATGATCGTGGTGGTGAACAGCGATGTACTCAGCCGCTTCAAGAACGAAGATGCCGCCCTGCTCATGGAGCTGGAGCGCCAGTGCGCCGGTCGCCTCATCTTCCGCAGCGACCCCTCCATCCACCGCGAGGCCTTCGCCATCCTGAACCCAGCCAACAACAACAAGCCGCTTTTCCAGATTAACATGTAAGCTTCAACAACCAGCGCGCCCTGACTCACAGAGCGCGCTGGTTTTCTTTTTTCTCATCATGAAAGTCCTCATTGCCTTAACCGACCAGAGTTTCCTGCGCACCAA
>JAFZGH010000183.1 GCA_017555465.1 Akkermansia sp.
AAGTAAAGCGAAGCGCTAAACGCGCTCCGCAAGTCATACTTTTCGCTTGCCAGTTTCCCTGCTGCAAGGTAGAATAAGCCCACTTATGGCGGAACTGGACATACAGGCACAGCTGGCAGAAGCAAAGAAGCGCAAATGGGACGACCGCACGCTGGCTCAGCGCGCGGCGGAACTGGCGCAGGAGCTGCTACTTGCCTCGCTCAAAGGTATCCGTTCCGATGAACGAACCCTCATTTCCGCGCTGTCGCGTCTGGTAACAGACAAGAAAAACCTCGCATTTATCCGCCAGCTCTGCAGCAATGTCTTTCATGTAACTGACCCGGCGGAGCAGGCTGACAACCTGCGTCGGCTACTGGCAGAACACGGCGGTGTCCCTGCTATTTTCAGCACCGTGGGCAAACTGCGCTTCAAGGCCGCAGCCATGGCAGCCCGCAGCATGCAGAGTGCGGCCATCGCCGAAGTGCAGCGCATCTTCCGCTCCACTTTCGGAGAGCTCACCCTGCCCACCCTGGCAGACAAAGTAGCAAAACGCGCCCGCGAATGCGCCAAAGACGGACTCCAGCTGGCGCTCAACCCTCTGGTTCCCCAGGTATTCGGCCACAAAAGCGCAGCGAAATACTACAAGCACCTGGAAGCCATCCTCACCAAGCAGAACGGCGTGGGGGTAACCATCCAGCCCTGGCGTCTTTATCCAACGCTCAACCCGTATTCTCCGGAAACAGGAGCTAAGGCGCTGGCCGAAAAACTGCGTCCCCTGCTCAAACTTTCCGTGCAAGGCAGCACGCCGCGCCCCGTCATCGTGGAAAGCGGCCTGTCAACCACCATGCACATTGTGGCAGAAGCCTTCAGACTGGCCATGGCGGGCACCGCCCTTTACAAGGCAGATGTAGCACTGGAAATACCCGCCTACCTGAAAGGCAGCCCCGCTCTGCTACGCGAAATGACGGAATGGGCCAACGCCCGCGCCGCCAAGGGGGCAGCCCCGCTCAAAGTTCTGCTGGTTAAAGGCAGTCATCTGGACGAAGAGCAGGAAAACACCTACCGCTACGGCACAGCCAATGAAATCTGCCGCAGCAAAGGAGAAACAGAAGCCCGCTTCAAGCAGCTCATTGCCAATGCCATGGGCACCAAGGAAAAGGTGCTCACTCCGGTGGTAGGAACGCATAATCTCTTTGATATTGCATACAGTCTTCTCTGCTGGGGACGCTCCGGCCGAGCCGGCCAGCCGCAGTTCTGCTTTATCTCCGGACTCAGCAACCACACAGGCCGCATCCTGGCCAAAGGAGGAGCCGGAGTTCTGTTATCAGCGGGTGTCACCTCTGAAGGCGGCGAAGCCGGGTTTGAATCATACCTGCTTTCCCTGGTGCAGGAACTGGGCCGCCCGGAAGGCATTCTGGCCGCCGGTGGCGAACTGGAGCCCAACTCCATGGGCTGGGGGCGCATGCGCCAGCACTTCCTCGCCTCACTGAGCGGCCGCGAAGAACAGCAGCATGATGCCCCCGGTGCAGATGGCAGCTACGCTTTCACCCGGCTCAGCGGCATCACCGACCGCGGCCGCATGGATGCCCTTCACCACGCTGCCGAAGCAGAAATCGAGCGCACACAGGAGCAGCTTCCCCTGCGAATCAACGGAGAAGTAGCAGAATCCCCCCTTCTCTGCATTCACCGTTCCCTCACCGCCCCTGGCATGGAAGATTACCGCTTCAGTGCGGCAGATTTCAACATCGTCAATACAGCCCTGACAACAGCCGAAAACGCAGCCGTGCAAATGGCTCCCAGTCTGGATGAACGCCGCATTCACCTGCTGCAGGCAGCCCGTCTACTCGAAAAGAGAGGGCAGGAATTCATTTCCCTGTTGGTACGGGATGCCGGCTTCACCATTGAAGAAGCCGATCTTGAACTGGCCAACGCCATCGATTCCTGCCGATTCTACGAACGCAGCATCATGCAGGAAGGATTCATGGATGGCACCATCCCCCTTCCTCTGGGCGTCATCATTGTTGCGCCGGGGCGCGTTCACCCGTTGCAGGAAGCCGTGGGAGATATTGCAGCCGCCTGGATTACCGGCAACACCATCATCTACAAACCCTCCGTTCACACCGTATTGCTGGCAGAAAAACTCACCAGCCTGCTGGCTGAAGCCGGGCTTGAATTCCCGCGTCTGCAAATGCTGCCTTGCCCGGATAATCAGATTGCCCGCAAACTACTTACCAGCAACCGGGCAAATGGGCTCATCTACCACGGCAGCGCCAAGCACACCTACGATATGGTCGCCGCCACAGAAGGTCGCCCCGTCCTGGGCGGCTCTGGCGGCTGCAGCAGCCTTTACATCTCCTCCCAGGGCGACTGGGCATTCGCCATCCGCGACATCGCTAAGAGTCTTTTCACCCGTGCCGGTCAGAATCCCACTGCCCCGCACCTGGTGTACGTGCATGCAGAGGTATACGACAACCAGCATTTCATGAACGCCCTGCGCGATGCTGTCTCCAGCATCAGCGCCCAGCAAGGCTGGGTGGAAGGCGGAAACATCGGCCCGCTGAACCGCCCGCTCAACGACGACCAGAAATTCATGCTCTCCCAACTCGGCCCGCATGAATCCTGGCTGGTGCAGCCCGCCACCAACGAAATCGGCTCTCTGGTATGGAGCCCGGGTGTGCGCCTGGGCGTACAGCCAGGCAGCGCCTTTGCCCAGGCGGTGCACAATGTACCCGTCATCGGGCTCATCCGCGTAGAAAGCACCGAGGAAGCCGGCCGCACCCAGCGCAAGCAATCGCAGGAGCGAGCCGTGGGCATCTACTCCCGCGATAAGCACGAAATCGAACTCTGGTGCAAGCTGACCGCAGCCAGCCAGGTCAGCATCAACTGCTACCCGCAACCTCGCCCCGGCGTGATTCCCACCCCCGGCTGGCAGAACACCGCCCCCATGAGCGGCGGCCATAACTTCCTCACCGCCCTCTGCCAGTGGCAGGAAAACGCCCGCCCGCAGCACCGCGCCTCTCAGCGCAACATCGCTTTTACTCCGTGGGAATCACTTTCTCCGAAACCAGGCCCGGATGATGCCACCCGCCTTTCCTCCGCAGCCGATTCCATCGGTTACTGGTGGGAAAACATGTTCGGCATCACCACCGTACTGGACGAAAGTCCGGCGCAACGCACCACGCTGACCTACCGCCCGCTGGCCCTCTGTCTCCGCGCCGAAAAAGCCACCAGTGACATCGACCTCTCCATCGCCCTCATGGCTGCACTCAAAGCCGGGTGCGATATCCAGCTGAGCACCGCCAGCATGCGCGCTTGGATGCCCCGTGCTCTCGAGCCTCTCGGCGTCATCATCTCCGTGGAAAGCCGCGATGAATTTGAAAGCCGCTTCCCTTCACTGGCCACCACAGGTGTTTTTGTACGAGACACCGCCGCCACCATCAACACCCTGCAAAAAGCCGCCCGCTGCCGTCTGTCGCTCTGCGCCGAACCTGTGCTGGCCAACGGCCGACTCGAACTACTGCGCTGCCTGCGCGAGGTTGTCACCACCCAGCGAGCCGACATACAATAAAGCACATGCCTTCCCATGCCATCAGCGTCGATGGCTGCACCATCACCCCCGCTTCCCTGCCGGAATGGAGACAGGGCAGAACGGGCATACAGGCCGATTTAGCGGATTTTCTCGAACAATGGTGGAGTGATTTCCCCACCATGCCACTGCACACCAGCGGCTCCACCGGTAAACCCAGGCTGCTGGAGGCCACCAAGGCGGCCATGACAGCCAGCGCAGCAGCCACCTGCCAGGCATTCAACCTGCTGCCCGGCAGCACGGCCCTGCTCTGCCTGCCGCTGCGCTACATAGCAGGGCAGATGATGGTGGTACGCGCCCTTGTTGGCGGGCTCAACCTCATCGTCACCGAGCCTTCCTCTACCCCTCTGAACAAACTGGAATGCAACATCGACTTCGCCCCGCTGGTTCCCATGCAGGTTACCAGCACCCTGAACCAGCCGGGCGGAGAAGCGAGTCTCGCCAGGATTCGCACCTTATTACTCGGCGGCGGCTTTGTAGATACCACACTGGAATCCCGCCTGCAGGCCCTCCCCTGCCAGGTCTACACCTCTTACGGCATGACCGAGACACTCTCGCACATTGCCCTGCGCGCCACCAATGGCCCGCAGCGAAGCGAGATGTACACACCACTCCCCGGCGTACACCTTTCCCTTTCCCCCGCCGGCACCCTGCAAATCAGCGTCCCCTATCTGGGAATCAATACCCTCACCACCAACGACCTCTCCGAAATCGCCCCCGACGGGCGTTTCCGCATTCTGGGGCGGGTAGATGCCGTCATCAACTCTGGCGGCGTCAAAATCCAGGCAGAGGATATTGAGCGCGCCCTCTATAACCAGACCGGACTGCAAGTAGTGGCGCTGCCCCTGCCCCACCCAGCGCTGGGGCAATGCGTTGCCTTGCTATGGGAAGGCGAAGCACTGCAGGAAAGCGCACTGCGTGCCGCCTGCGCCACCCTGCCGCGATTCCACCAGCCCAAGCACCTGCAGCACGTCATCCTCCCGCGCACCGAAAGCGGCAAAATTGCCCGTGCACGCGCTGCAGCTCTTCTTTCTAATCCATGAACAGCCCCAACACTCCACTAGCCCACCTGGGCTGCGCGGCCTGCGTACTTCTGGCCGCCATCAGCGGCACCATTTCCGCAGTGCTACCGGACTTTCAGTCATGGATGCTCAATCTCCCCATCGTCATGCCTCTGCTCTTTCTGGCACTGCTGACTGCAGCCTACCTGCTGGAGCACGCGCTGAGCACAAGCTCCATACTCCTGCTGCTCATCAGCGCTGCTGTCTGCGGGGGCTGCTGTCTGGGCGGTTTTTCGCTGATTGGCCCAGGCCTCGTGTGGCAGATAACCGCAGGCCCTCTGTGCTACTTCGCCACCGCCGCGCTGGTACTTCACTGCTGGCCCGAAACGCTATACCGCTGGCAACTCTGCTGCATCTTCACCCTGGCCGGGGTACTGGGCGCCTTGCTGGTCAGCTGGCTCTGCGGAGACTCCCCCATCAGCGCGCTCTGCGCGGTGCTCTTCACCTGCATAGTAGCTACCTTTGAACTCATCATCCTCTTCGGCAAGGACTACTTTGAAATCACCAGCGTCTCGCGCGCCCGCAGCACCGTGCTGGCCATGCTCATGCTGCAGGCCATGCCCGTGTACAAAATCATCTGGCACCTGTTCATCGCCAGCCGGTATTCCATAGGCG
>JAFZGH010000184.1 GCA_017555465.1 Akkermansia sp.
AGGCTCAGGAGCGGGCGCAGGAACAGCCACCGGCTGAGGCGCTGGGGCTGCTGCCAGCTGTACAGCGGGCAGCGGAGTGGTGGCCACCGGGGTTTCCGGCAGCGGCGCGCCATTCAGCGCGCGGATAATATCGCTGATATTGGCCTCCGCCAGCGAATGCACAGCCTGAATAAGGCCCATTTCCAGATGCAGGCGCTTGTTCGTGCTCCAGCGCATGTGCTCCTCTGTGCTGGAGAGCACCTCCATGAGGCGCACAATCTTATCTGCCGGGGTGCGGGCCAGCAGCTCCTCCAGCGGGGCGCGCCATTCCTCCGGCAGGGAAAGCGAGGCTTCCTGCGGGGCTACCTTGCTGATAAGCAGCTCACGCACAGCCCCCATAATCTCGGAAAGCAGCTGCCCCATATCGCGCCCGGCCTCGGAAAGCTCATGCACCAGGTGCAGCAGGCTGGGCAGCTGGCGGTCCAGAATATACGCCAGGGCGCGCGCCACAGTCTCGCGGCTGGTCACGCCGAAAATATCGTTCACATCCTGCTCATCAATCTGGTTGCCGCAGAACGACACCAGCTGGTCGAGCATGGACTGCGCATCGCGCATGCCGCCATCGGCCACGCGGGCTATGGCAAACGCCGCCGGCAGACTCAGCGTCACGCCCTCCTGCGCGGCAATGTTCACCAGGTGGTTAGCGATGATTTCTGCCGGAATCGGGCGCAAATCGAAGCGCTGGCAGCGTGAAAGAATGGTGGGCAGAATCTTGTGCGGCTCCGTGGTGGCAAAGATGAACATCACGTGCGCCGGGGGTTCCTCCAGCGTCTTGAGCAGCGCGTTGAACGATTCCTTGGTGAGCATGTGCACCTCGTCAATGTAGATGATACGGTACTGCCCGCGGGTGGGGGTAAACTGCACATTGTCGCGCAAATCGCGGATATTGTCGATACCGCGGTTGGAAGCACCGTCGATTTCCAGCACATCCAGACTGCGCCCCTCGGCAATCTCCAGGCACACATCCTCATCCGGGTCAAAATCCACCTTGGGGCCGCCGGAGCAGTTGAGTGCCTTGGCAAAGATACGCGCCGTGGAGGTCTTGCCGGTACCACGCGGGCCAACAAAGAGATATGCATGCGCCAGGCGCTTCTGCTCAATCGCATTGCAGAGCGTGCGCACAACATGATCCTGACCCAGCACATCCTTGAAGGTGCGCGGACGGTACTTTCTGGCAAAAACCTGGTAACTCACGTCCGCTATTCTACCTGAATCCCCTGCCCGCCGCAAGGACTATGTAAGTCAAAATGAAAAGAAAATTCCTGCCGCAAGGTTCAGATGTCAACGCTTCTCAATCCGCAGCCATGCCGGAGGCTTTCAGCGAATCCCAGCCGCCGTGCAGGGTGTAGATGGGGGCATCAATGATACCCAGCCCGCGCAGCTCATCGGCAATTTCCTCCGAAGCCGTGCACTCTGCCGTGCAGAACACCACAATGCACTCCCCCTTCTCTGCTGCCTCCAGCATTCGGCCAATGGCGGCATCTATCTGCTGCTGCATCTCCGCCCCCTTGCGGATGGGGAACATGCGGTTATCTGCCAGCATGAGGTGGTTGAGCTCGTAATCCGCCTGGCTGCGGGCATCCACCCACACCACGCGGTCGCCATACTGCGCGGCCAGCACCTCCGGGCAGATTCGCCCGCGCGGCAACGTGTCCTGTACACAGGCAGGCTGCCGCCCCGGTGCAAAAAACACCACATCTGCCCAGCCCAGCACAAATGCCAGGATGAGTATGTATATGCCAAGGCGTATCGCCTGTGTAAAGGTGTCTTTCATGAGCAACGGGGGGACAAAAAAGCTCACAACCGGGAGTTGTGAGCTTTTTGAGTAGGGCTACAGGGACTCGAACCCCGAATAGCGGTGCCAGAAACCGATGTGTTGCCAATTACACCATAGCCCTGTGTTCTTGGAACGGCGGGAGTATATACCCTTTGCCCCGCCCCGTCAAGCCAAAT
>JAFZGH010000185.1 GCA_017555465.1 Akkermansia sp.
ATGGTGTGCGGGCGGTCTGCGCCGCCGTAGACGTAGAACAGCCAGGCGGCATCAGCGCCGTGGTCCAGAGCAGACTGGATGCGGTCGCGCTTGGCGGTGGCAACATCCAGCGCGGCCTGCTCGCTGCCGTACACCTGCGGGGAGAACAGGCGCCAGTACCGCAGCCCGCCCAGTTTGAACTGCACGGCGTAAGAGGTGCGCCCGCTGCGGGTCAGCGGGTAGATGTTGCGGGGTGTTTTCATTTGTAGATAATGGGGCAGTATTCAGCCTCATCCTCGGGGGCTATCCATTCCGGGCAATCCGGGCAGAAGCCGCTGTGGGGGTATTCATCCCTTTCAGTGGAATCCATGATATGGGCGATGATGAAGGGGGTGCTCAGCAGCAGGATGATGGCGGCTGTGGTGTAAAAGACAAACTTGAGCAAGGTGGCGATGAAGTCGATGAACATAGCGGTGGGTGGTGTGGGTTAAATGTAAAGGTGGCCGAGGGGTTGAATGCCGCGCCACGGGCGGGCGGGTTCATAGCGCTGCGGGCTGCGCAGGATGATGGCGCCGGGGTGGCGCGCGCCATCCAGCAGTTCGGCGGCGTCTGATACGGATTTCCACGCAGCGGAGGCGAAGCGGGTGGCGATGTTTTCGGCGGTGCCGGTGTAGGCGGCGGCGATGACGGCCTCGCCTACCATGAAGCCATTATGGTGAAAGATGACGCGCATGCCGGGCTGGCAACCTGCGGGCATGATGCGGCGCAGGATGGCGGACTGGCCGCCGCAGAGTACGGCATCAGCGTCCATGGTGGGAAGGTTCAGAACGAGGGGTTTCATGCGTGTGTGGCGGTATGGTTTAAGAGTTCCAGCTGCAAGATGGCAAACGCTGTTGCAGCCACGGCAGGAACCTGCCCATTTCCAAGGGCTCGCAAGCGGTCCACCCTATCGGCCAGCCCATGAGCCACTCGACCCATTCCGGGTTCAGAGCGCCACCAGCTACCGCATTCAGGGGTTTTGTGTTCCTGCGCTGCTGGGCGGGTCCGCCGTTGTTTTTGGCATCCTGACAGGTGGGGGTGGGCAGCAGATGCTGCACGGCCACCTGTTCTGCAAGGTTGCTGTTCGGGTGTTTGTGCCAGTGTTTGGCAAGGGATTCCAGCTTCATGTTGCTGCGCATGCCATCGCGTGCCATGGGGGTCAGCCATTTCTGACCGGGCATCCAGCTGGTGCGGGCAACTTCCAGCAGACTGTGCGGGCCTTTCGTGTTGGCTTTCGCATTGGGGGCAAGGCACACCGTGGGGGTGGGAATCATGTGCGAGAATCCACAATCTCTTGCGGACATGGGGCGCGCCCATATCATCTGCTCCCAGCACGCACCATGCCACATCATACCCTGCTGCGGCCAGCGCCCCGAGTACGGTTCCGAATCCCCGTCTAAGCAGCATTGGGCTGTTTTCCACGAACACCCACTCGGGCTCCACCTCGCAAATGATTCTGTGCATCTGGTGCCACAGGCTGCTGCGTTTTCCTTCCAGGCCAGCGCCTTTTCCAGCCACGGAAATATCCTGACAAGGGAAGCCACCGGTGATGATATCGACCTTGCCGCGCCATGGGGTGCCATCGAAGGTGCAGACGTCATCCCACAGCGGGAAGAAGGGCAGCTGGCCGTCCCGCTGGCGCTGCATGAGGATGCGGCGCGGGTATTCTTCAATCTCAACGGCGCAGACGGTATTCCAGCCAAGTAGACATCCAGCGAGAATTCCGCCGCCCCCCCCTGCGAA
>JAFZGH010000023.1 GCA_017555465.1 Akkermansia sp.
TCCTGCACCTTGCCGGGGCGTTCCATCAGATAAGCCAGCAGCTTGAACTCAGCCGTTGTCAGATCCAGCACAACACCATCCAACGCCGCAGCCAGCGTATTCTTATCCAGCACCAGAGGGCCGCACCGCACCACCAGCTGCGCCGCACCGGCACTGGCACGGGCCAGCACATTGCGCACCCGCAGCACCAGCTCCTTCGGGCTGAACGGCTTGGTCACGTAATCATCCGCCCCCATGCTCAGACCCTCCAGGCGGTCATCCAGCTCACCCCGCGCCGTCATGAAAATCACCGGTATACCACGCGTCATCTCATTCTCCTTCATCGCGCGGAAAATCTGCATACCATCCATCCCCGGCAGCATCACATCCAGAATCACCAGATCCGGGTGCTGGCGCTGAATCTGCTCCCAGCCCTCGCCGCCGTGGTGCACGAGCGCACACTCCCAGCCCTGGCGTTCCAGGTTGAACGCCACCAGCTCTGCGATATCCACATCATCTTCTACCACCAGCACCAGCATACTCTGGCAGTCTAGCATAATTCCGGTCTGGTGAAAACTTTATTTTTCATCAAAATGGCCGTCGGCAGATATAAGCGAAGGAGCAGGAATCAGGCTTGGCAGATGCGCCGTTTTCTGCTAGCATAGAAGTATCATATGATCAGCTGGGACATTGTACTGGGCCTCATAGTCATCATCTTTGCCCTGCCCTTCATCTTTCTGAACAGTCTGATGAAGAGCACACGCGAGCGCGCCCGGAGCGCAGAGAACGAAGTGCGGCAGATGCGCGGACTGCTCGCTGAACTGGAAGAACATGTACGGCGCGACCAATCGCTCTTTCTTGAAGCCCTTGGTGTGCCGTTTCTGCTCATGCGCCCCGGTGGCCGAGTCGTGATGGCCAACCACAAAGCCTGCGAATTGTTTGAGTTTGATTCTCTGACCAGCACCAACCTGCTGAGAGTGCTACCGAAAGGCGAACTGCGGGATATGCTGAAACAGGCCGCCGAAGCCACCGGGCGCGTGAGCGCCACGGTACATGTAGTCCAACCAGAAGGCGAGCGCATCTACCGCACCACCGCCACCCGCCTGGCCACACGTGAACGCCATATCGGCATTGTGTTTCTGGATGTGACCGAGGAGCACCGCACCCAGATTATCCGCCGCGACTTTGTGGCGAACGCCTCACACGAACTCCGCACTCCGCTCACCCTGATTCTGGGTTATCTGGAAAACCTGCTGGATGAGCCCGATACGGAACCCACGCTCCGTCAGCGCTCGCTGGGCATTATGAAACGCCACGCCGACCGCATGGCGCGCCTGGTGGCCGATATGCTCACCCTCTCGCGCGTGGAGTCGCCGGATTCCGGGTATCTGAAACAGGAAGAATTTGATTTATTCCGGCTTGCAGAGGAAGTACAGCAGCGCCTCGAATCCTCTACCGCTGCGCAGAACGCCAGCATAACACTGCATATTGCACCACAGCCCTATCCCATGCAGGGGGACAGTTTCTACTGGTCACAAGTACTGTTCAACCTCATGGAAAACTCACTTAAAAACAACCCCGGACCGGGGCTGAGAGTAACCGTACGTGCCAGATTGACTCCCGATAAGACCCGCATCATCAGTGTGGAGGACAACGGCTGCGGCATCACCCCGGATGCCCTGCCCTACATTTTCAACCGCTTTTACCGAGCCGACACCACGGGCAAGGTCAAAGGCACCGGCCTGGGGCTCGCCATCGTAAAACATGCCGTTGAGGCACACGGTGGCAGCATCTCGGCCGAAAGCGAAGCGGGCATCAGGACTATTTTCACCATCACCCTGCCGCCCGCTGCATAACAGCCTCATCATCGGCAGGCAGCAACACATCCGGGCTGCCGTTTGCCAGCTCGCACCGCCTGAAACGCCCCTGATTTTCACAACGGAAATTTCCTGAACTTTTCTTAACAATCAGATTGACCTGCTGCCGTAAAAACGCTAGTATAACACCAGTTCTCCCCCGCTTATGAAAGAGCATACACTTATTCCTCTTCTTATGCTGGTCTGCGGATTATACGCGCAGGCCCAGTACCCCATAGCCCCGCCTCCTGTACTCCCCCCTTCCTCAAACACAGCGGCTTCCCCCCATGCAACCACAACTAAAACCGCCGACCTGACAACCAGCAAAGACTGGCAGAACCCGGTGGCTCTGCGAGACAAACTGGGTAAGAAAATTCTTTCCAGACTCAAGAGCACAGATGAAGGCTCCATCAAGAATTTCCTGAAGAGCGAATCGAACCGCCTGCTCCTTGCCAACTGGCACTTAGCCAATGCCGAAGTGCTTTCCGAAAAGGCCTACCAGGACTACCAGAAATCTACGGAAAACAAGCTCAACAGCAAGAAGAAA
>JAFZGH010000186.1 GCA_017555465.1 Akkermansia sp.
GCCGTCAGCGCGAACCTCAGCCACGTTCTGCATGCTGTCCTGACCCTGCGTGTAGGTCACGATGAGCTGCATGCCGGGAGCCACGGATTCACCCTGCATGAAGTCGGGGTGGGCGGCCAGCACCTCGGGGGTAGCGGCAGCCTTCACAGCATCGGCGGCGGATACGTTCAGGGCGTTGTCCTGCACCAGGGCAGCTACCTGGGCGGTCACGTCAACGCGCTCGTTTTCCACGGTCAGGAACATGGCGCCCACACCGGCAAGACCAACGATGATGCCCATGGTGCCCATCTTGAGCAGGAAGGTACGACCCTTCTTGTCCACCAGGGTCACGGCCACGATGGTCATGAGCATGTTGGTAACCTTGATGGCAAGGTCAGCCATGTTGGCTACTTCGCCCTGCAGGCCAGCCTGCTGGAAAATCTTCACGGAGTAGTTCAGCACGGAGTTGATACCGGTAGCCTGTGTGCAGGCCAGTACCACTACTGCCAGGATGAAGGGAATCACATACTTGCGCTGGAGGAGGGAGTCGCCCTTGGCGGCCTCGGCCATGTCAGCCTTGGCGGCTTCCTCGGCAGCGTCGGAAGCAATCATTTCGTCCAGAATCTCCTTGGCGGCGGCGTCACCGTTGTTGGAGGCCAGGGAGCAGAGAGCCAGCTCGCGCTGACCGCGGCGGTACAGCCAGCGGGGGGATTCCTTCAGCTTGAAAGCGCCGAAGAAGAGGATGAGGCCGGGGATGGAGGAGCACCAGAAGATAACCTGCCAGGCGGCCACCTTGCTTTCGGCGGTCACGGTGGGGTCATCTGCAGCACCCACCAGCATGGTGGTCACCAGACCGATGACGGCGGCGAACACGAGACCGACGGTAAGCATGAACTGGAACATGCCGGTACCCTTACCACGGGAGTTGGCATCCAGACATTCAGCCAGGTACATGGGAACCACCACACCCACGAGACCGGCACTGGCACCCTGCAGGATACGGCCGCCCATCAGCATCTCAAACACGCCATTGGAGAAGCAGATGACCGGAATGCTCAGCGTGAACAGCAGGGCAGAGAGGATGATAACCTTCTTGCGCCCCAGCCATTCGGCAAGCATGCCTGCGAACAGGGAGGAAAGAACGGAGCCGAACAGCACGGCGGCCACCACGATGGCCAGCTGCTGCGGGGTGTAGGAAGAGGTCTTTTCAATGTACGGCAGAGCGGCGGCAATCACGCCTACGTCAATACCATAGAGAAGACCACCAAGGCCTGCCATTACCATCAGGTAAAGGGCATAGCGTTTTACGGAGCTCGGAAGCTCGACTTTGGTTGCGTCGGTACTCATAACGCGTGGTATTATAGCACTGCTAGAGTACAGTTCAACCCTAAAATTCGGGGTGCGGCGGCTTTTTTGGTGGAAATTTCCGGGCTTATCGCGCCAGAATACAGGGGGTGCCGCTCACCCCCGTGGGGGAGATGGGGCGCACGGCAATGCGGTCGAGGGTGTTGGCCACGCGCGGTGGCAGGGTGATTCTGCTGCAGTTGCCGGGCAGCACATCCAGGGTGAACCAGCGGCCTTTGCTGCCCACCTGCACCACCCATTTGCGGGCATTTCCCTGCCAGGTGAGGGTGCAGCCGTTGCCTGCATCCTGAGCCTGCACACTGGGGCACGCCGGGCGGGTGCTGCCGCTCCAGGGCATGGCGGGGGGAAGTGCCAGTGATTTGTAGCAGCCGGCCAGCACTTTCTGGATGCCGCCGCGGTTGGTGCCCAGTGATTTCCAGCTCCAGAAGAGCTGTCCGCTGCTCTGGTGGGCCAGCTGGCGGGAGTAGGCAATCTGGCGGCCGATTTCGGAGGCTTTGCGGCCGGGGTCTTCTTTGCTGTCGATGCGTACGGAAGCAATGCCGGGCCATACCGGGCGGCTGGGGTTGATACCGCTCCACCACTGCATGAGGGCGGGGAAGCTCTGCGGACCTTCGCAGCGCCAGTAGAGCTGGGGTGAGAGGTAGTCCACCCAGCCCCTGGCCAGCCACTTGCGGGCATCGCATGCCAGGTCCTCGTAGGCATTCACCCCGGCCTGCACCTGCTCCGGGAAGCCCGGCTGCCAGATGCCGAAGGGGCTGATGCCCACACGCACGTGGGGTTTTGCCTGCTTTACCTGGCGGTAGAGCTCCTGCACGAAAGAATCAATGGCGGCGCGGCGCTGGGCGGGGGTGCGGCCATCGGCCACGTTGTGGTGCGGCGGGTAGGGGTAGAAGTAGTCATCCAGGTGCACGCCGTCAATGTTGTAGCGGCGCACCACATCCATGATGACTCTGAGCACGTGCCCCCGCGCCTGCTGGCGCGCGGGGTTGAGCATGGTGGTGCTGCCTGCCTTGAGTAACCAGCCCGGCTGGCGGCGGGAAATATGGCCGCGTCCCACCGGTCGGCTGCTCACCGTGGCGCGGAAGGGGTTGAACCAGGCGTGGATTTCAATGCCCCGGCGGTGCGCTTCTGCTATGGCGAAGGCCAGCGGGTCATACCCCGGGTTGGTGCCGGGGCCGCTCAGCCATGCGCTCCAGGGCTCCAGGTCGGAGCGGTAAAGCGCGTCGCCATTCGGGCGCACTTGCAGAATGATGGCGTTGAGCCGCAGGCGGGCCGCCTGTTCGATGATGCGGAGCAGCTCGGCCTTCTGCTGGCTGGCGGGCAGTCCGGCCTTGCTGGGCCAGTCCAGATTAAATACGGTGGCTACCCAGGCAGCGCGGAACTCGCGGGCGGGTTCGGGGGCGTTTTCATCCACCTGCTGCCAGGCCTGGGCCAGTGCAGCAGTGGCAAGCATGAGAATGAGTAGGATTCGCTTCACGTTATGGTCTGGGGCTTACACTTCTTCTGCCACGTCATCCTGCGGCAGGTCATCAATATCCGGCGTGGCGTCCGGATCCTCGGCTGTGTCGTCTGCGCTGGCGGCATCCGGGTCTTCGGCCAGTTCGGCATGCACGGTGCACAGGCTGCGCTTCTTGGTGAAATCTGCCATGGTCTCGATATAGGCCTTGCCTTCGTATTCGCAGCCGGCGTGGGCCAGCATACCCGATACGCGGCAGAGCCGCAGCCCGTAGTTGCGTGCGCTGGCCGGGGCGGTGCGGATTCTGGCCATCTGGTAGCCGCGGGCAGCGGCGCATTTCATGATTCCCACCCAGAGGGGCAGGGCTACCGTGCCGCCGTAGGCTTTATCGGCAATCATGGTGGGGCGGTCAAAGCCCACCCAGACCGCTGCGGTCAGGTCAGAGGTGAACCCGCAGAACCAGGCGTTGGTGTAGTTGTTGGTGGTGCCGGTCTTGCCGCCGCAGGGGTGCTTGAAGCCCAGCGCCTGCATGCTTCCGGCTGTGCCGCCGGGCTTGGTAATCTGCTGCAGCACAGCCGAAATCGCATTGGCGGTGCGTGTGGAGCACAGGCGGCGGGCAGAGGGGGTGTTCTGCCAGACCACGCGGCCTTCCTTATCGGTGATATGCTGGATGATGTAGGGCGTGGGGCGCACGCCGCCGTTGGCAAAGGCGGTGAAAGCACCTGCCACTTCCAGTGGCGAGGCTTCCCAGGTGCCCAGGTAGATGGTGGGCCCGAGCGTGTAGGTGGGGCGCGGGAAGCCTGCGGTCAGTGCGGTGTTGATGACATTCTGCAGCCCTGCGGTGTTGCCGGCGCGCACGGCCATGGTGTTGCGGCTCTTGAGCAAGCCCCAGGCAGCGGTGTTCATGCCGGCGAAGCGACCGTCGGAGTTGCGCGGTCTCCAGCGGGGGGCGCCAGCGATTTCGCCGCGCTGTATCGGGTTGTCCGAAATCATGCTGCGCGGGCCGTAGCCGCGTTCAAAATAGGCGGTGTATACCAGCGGCTTGAAGACTGAACCCACCTGGCGGCGGCTTTGCAGCGCCCGGTTGAGGGGGGATTCCGTGCTGTCGCGCCCGCCTACCACGGCCAGCAGGGCACCGGTGGCGTTGTCAATCACGCAGCAGGCCGCCTGCAGGTATTTTGGTCGCAGTTTGTCCTGCTCCTCCTGCGGTGTCCTGGCTTTCAAGGCCTTGAACTGGGCGCGGGTCTGGTGTTTCCAGCCTTTCTGGCGCTCGAACATGGCAGTGAGGCGGGAGTCAATCTCGCGCATGGCGTCGTCCTGCAAATCAATATCCAGCGTGGTCTGCACCCGCAGCCCGCCGGAGATGACGACCTCTTCCTTCAGGCGTTCATCCTTGGAATCCAGCAGGGAGAGCAGGTGGTCCACCTCGGTGCGTACCAGGTCCAGGGCGTAGTTATCATTGCCGCGGCGCTCGGGCTTGCGGGTCACCAGTTTTTCCTTGAGGGCGTATTCGTATTCATTGCGGGTGATTTTGCCGTGCTCATACATGAGCTTGAGCACCTTGTCGCGCTGAATTCTGGCAGCAGAGGGGTTGCGGTAGGGGGAGAACTGGTTCGGGCTGCAGATAATGCCTGCCAGCATGGCTGCCTCGCTCACGGTGAGGTCGCGCGGCAGCTTGTCGAAATATCCGTAGGCTGCCTGCTTGAGCCCCAGGAAGGTGTGCCCCCAGAACACGCGGTTGAGGTAGCACTTGATGATGGTTTCTTTGTCGTAGGTGGATTCGATGCGGCGGGCCAGTGCCATTTCGGTGAACTTGGCATCGAAGCTGCGTTCGCTGTGGTTGTATGTGTTCTTGGCCAGCTGCATGGTCAGGGTGGATGCGCCCTGGGTGGTGCGGTGGTGCTTGAAAACCTGGGCCACAGCGCGCAGCAGGCCGCGCGGGTCGATGCCGCCGTGCGTCCAGAACGAGCGGTCTTCCTGCATCACCAGCGCATCAATCATGTAGCGCGGTACTTCCTCGTGAATATTGGCAATGCTGCGGCGGTTTTCGCCGTGCAGGGTGCCGATTTCGTTGCCCTTGCGGTCCAGCACAATGGTGCGCTCCGGCATGCGGGTCACCTGCGAGAGGTCGTAGCGCCCGGCTTTTACGCCGTAGATGATGGCCAGGATTCCCCCCAGAATCAGCCCCACAAAGCCCAGGCTGAGGAGAATCTTGGTGGGGATGAGAACGATTTTCGGCAGCTTGCGCAGCGTCCAGAACACGATGCGCAGCGGCAGGGTTAGCATGAGCCACAGCGCGCGCAGGCAGCCGGTTCCCTTGCGGGGCGGCGCCTTGAACTCCTGAATCGGGTTCACGTTTTCCGGCAGCGGTTCGTATTCCGGTTCTGATTCCCAGGCTCGGCGGGGCTGCCGGCGGGGCGGGGGTACGCGGTAATCCTCCTGCTCCCGGGGATATTCCGGGGCGGGGTAGTCTTCATCGCTGGCTTTGTAGCGTGCCATAATCAGGGTTTAAGGCTTCTGATGGTGAGTCGGCCCAGCGTATCGGCCTTGCGACCGGGAATGTAGCAATGGCTCAGGCGCTTCGGGGTGATGCGCGGTTTGCGGGTATAGGTGCGGAAAACTTCGCCTGTTTCCTGGTGGCACAGGCTGAATCTGGCCGGTTGAGCCGGACGCGGGCTGGAGAATTCCACTTCGCGGGTGCTGGCGCGTTCGCCGGGAATCCCCAGCGCGGCGCAGTAGCGTTTCCACACCGGGCCGTGTCCGCGGGCGCCGTGGTGCACCCAGGCCAGGGCGTGCGCCAGCTCGTGCAGCAGGGTGCGCCAGAGCTGGTCGGCATCCTTGGTGGCATAGGCCTCTGCATAGTAACGCGAGAGGCTGATGCGCCGCTGCTGCATCTTGCAGCACCCCAGGCGGCGTACCGTCTTATCCCAGCCGAACTGCCAGTCGCCCAGATGCAGGTGAACCAGGCAGCGCGCGGCATACTGCTCCACCTCCGCGGGCGAGGCACCGGCGGGGCGCGGGGGCAGGGGAATCTGCGGCTCTGCGGCGGGGGGATTCATGAAAAAAGGCGGCCGGGCATGCCGGCCGCCTGTTGAAGTTGTGTTACTTGGTGCTGGCGGCGTCCAGTTTTTCACGCACCTTGGCTTCAATCTCGGCGTAGAGCTCGGGATTGTTGCGCAGGGTGTCCTTGGCGGCATCGCGCCCCTGGGCAAGCTGCCCGCCGTTGTAGCTGAACCAGGAGCCGCGCTTCTGCACGATGTCGAACTCCATGGCCAGGTCGATGAGGCTGCCCACGCTGGAGATACCCTCGTTGTACATGATGTCGAACTCGCATTCCTTGAAAGGCGGTGCCACCTTGTTCTTCACCACCTTGAGCTTGGTGCGGTTGCCGGAAACCGAGCCGTCTGTGCCTTTGATCTGGCCGATGCGTCGGATATCGCAGCGTACGGAGGCGTAGAACTTCAGCGCGCGGCCGCCGGGGGTGGTCTCCGGGTTGCCGAACATCACGCCAATCTTCTCGCGGATCTGGTTCGTGAAGATGCAGATAGTGCGGGCCTTGGAGATGAGGGCGGTGAGCTTGCGCAGGGCGGCGCTCATCAGGCGAGCCTGGGCACCCACTGTGCTGTCGCCGATTTCGCCTTCCAGCTCCTGCTTGGTGACCAGGGCAGCCACAGAGTCCACCACCACCACATCGATGGCGTTGGAGCGCACCAGGGCTTCGCAGATCTGCAGGGCTTCCTCGCCGCTGTTCGGCTGGGAGACCAGCAGGTCATCCAGGTTCACGCCCAGCTTGGCAGCATAAGCGGGGTCGAGCGCGTGCTCCACGTCAATGAATGCTGCCAGACCGCCGGCCTTCTGGGCCTGGGCAATCACGGTCAGGGTTAGCGTGGTCTTACCGGAGGATTCCGGCCCGAAAACTTCCACGATTCGGCCACGCGGGAAACCACCCACGCCCAGCGCGCGGTCGATTAAGAGGTTGCCGGTCGGAATCGTCTCCACCTCCATGGTCTTGCGGTCGCCCAGACGCATGATGGCATTTTCACCAAAATCTTTCTGAATCTGAAGCATAGCGGCATCCAGCGCGCGCTGGCGCTGTGCCATCAGCTTATCTTGCTCAAGGGTAATCTCTTTACTCATATGCCACACAGTCTACCCGTTTCCC
>JAFZGH010000187.1 GCA_017555465.1 Akkermansia sp.
CGCGAAGCTGGTAACAACACATTCCTGCTGCAGAATAAGGATGTGTTCATGGACATGCTGACCGATTCCGGCGTGAATGCCATGAGTGACAACCAGGTGGCTGCTTCCATGCAGGCTGACGACTCATACGCTGGTTCCGAGACTTTCAACCGTCTTTCCAAGGTGATTGAGCAGGTGTTTGGTACCAAGCACTTCCTGCCGGCTCACCAGGGCCGCGCCTGTGAGAACATTCTCGCTGAGACTTTCGTGAAGGAAGGCGACGTGGTGCCCATGAACTTCCACTTCACCACCACCAAGGCTCACATCACCCGCAAGGGTGGCCGTGTGGAGGAGCTTATCACTGCTGAAGGGCTTGACCCGAACCTTGACCTGCCGTTCAAGGGCAATTTCGACATTCCCCGCCTGCGCCAGCTGATTCAGGAAGTAGGCCCGGAGCACGTTCCCTTTGTGCGTATCGAAGCCGGCACGAACCTGATTGGCGGTCAGCCGCTCTCCATGCAGAACATGCTGGATGTGGCTGCTGTTTGTAAGGAATTCGGCGTAATGTGCGTGCTGGACGCCTCTCTGCTGCAGGATAACCTGTACTTCATCAAGACCCGTGAAGAGGCAGCCAAGAATATGACCATCGCCGAAATCATCCGCAAGATTGCGGATGAGATGGATCTCATCTATTTCTCCAGCCGCAAGCTCGGTTTTGCCCGCGGTGGTGCTATCATCTCCAACAACGAGAAGCTCATCCTCAAGATGAAGGCCTTCATTCCGCTGTACGAAGGTTTCCTGACCTACGGCGGTATGGAAGTGCGCGCCATGGAGGCCATGGCCGTCGGGCTGCTGGAAACGCTGGACGAGGAAATCATCAACCAGGGCCCCATCTTCATTGAATACCTCGTGAAGGAGCTTTCCGAATACGGTGTGCCTATGGTGAAGCCCGCCGGTGGCCTGGGTGCTCACATCAACGCTTCTGAATTCCTTCCCAATATTCCGCACGAGCAGTACCCGGCCGGTGCCCTGGCCACAGCTCTCTACATTGCCGGTGGTATCCGCGGCATGGAACGCGGCTCCCTTTCCGAGCAGCGCAATCCCGATGGCACCGAGCACTACGCCGAGCTGGAACTGGTGCGTCTGGCCTGCCCGCGCCGCGTGTTCACTCTTTCCCAGGTGAAGTACTGCGCTGACCGCGTGAAGTGGTTGTACGACAACCGCCACCTCATCGGTGGTTTGAAGTGGGACGAAGAGCCTGAGGTGCTCCGCTTCTTCTTCGGTCGTCTGCAGCCGCTGAGCGACTGGCAGGAGAAGCTGGCCGCCAAGTTCCGTGAGGACTTCGGCGACAGCCTGTAAAAGCTTCCGCGGGCTTAGCCCGCATTGCATAAAAGCCCCCGCCGGGATTTATCCCGCGGGGGCTTTGTTTATAGCTTAATGAAAACGCGTTTCCGGTAAAGGAAGTAGCAGAACCACCACGCGAGAAGAAGCGCAACGGCGGCGTTCGCTACGCGCTGCCAGTCCGGGCTGAGGAACAGCCCCCATGTACCGCCCAGCAGACGCGCCGAAAGTGCCTGGAAGTTCACGATGTGGATGACCATGTAGGCAGCCAGGGCGTTCAGCCCGACCACCCGGAAAGGCATGCACCATTTCTGGAGTCCTGCCACATCAATGAGCAGATGCAGAACGGACAAAAGCACCGCACCGATGCCGGCGCAGCTGAGCACGAAGGTGGGAGTCCAGATGCCTTTGATGATGGGCAGGGGGATGAGTTGTCCGGCGGCGAAGAGGATGACACCTGCCGCCAGCATGGTGAGGGCTCGCAACACCGGATTGGCGATATTCAGGAACAGTCGGCCTCCGCAGTAGCCCAGCAGACAGAGTGCCGTGGCTGAGATGATGCAGAAGGGGCCTTCAGGGTCATAGCTGCCGCTGTGCAACACGCCGGGGCAAAGCAGGGCGTCCACTTTTGCATTGAAACAGCCCCCGGGAGAGAAATCGCCCCCGGCATATTGGGCGACGCCGACTCCGGTCAGCAGCAGAGTGACCAGTACCAGACTGGCCCAGATGCGCCCGCCGCAGAGCAGAGAGAAACTACCAGCAAAGGCACAGGAAAGGCCGATGAGCCCCAGCACAGAAGCAAAGCGCATGTGCTGCAAATCCCAGCTGATGTTGCCGTTGATGAAGAAGCCCAGAATGACCAGCAAAGCAGCACGTGTCCAGAGTTTGCGCAACACCCTCCATCCTGGTGAATCCATCTGCCGGAGCTGAGAAAAACACATCGACATGCCCGCAATAAAGACAAAGAGCGGAAAAACGCAATCATAGAGGCGCAGCCCCGCCCACGGCGCATGGCCCAGCTGTGCCCGCGCTTCCTGCCAGAACTCATTGCCGCTGAAAAGCGGATAGATACTGTATACCAGGGCATCTATACCCAGGATAGTGAGCATGTCCATGCCGCGCAGGGCATCGAGCGAGGTCAGACGGGCGCTACCGGTTTCCATGCCCGGCATTCTACCAGATACAGCACTTTCTGGCAAGCGATGAAATATTTATTTAGAAAAGTTCTAAATAAAGCTTGAACAAAGAACCAAGTTAGTGTATCTTAACTCCAACAACCCATAAATACATATCATGTTAGTAGGAAAACAAGCGCCTGTATTCAAAGCAACTGCCGTCGTCAATGGAGAAATCGTCAATAACTTCAGCCTTCTGGACTATGTGGGGAAGAAGTATGTGCTCTTCTTCTTCTATCCGAAGGATTTCACCTTTGTATGCCCCACCGAGCTGCTGGGCTTCCAGGCTGCTCTGCCGGAGTTTGCGAAGCGCAACACGGCCGTAGTCGCTTGCTCGACAGATACGGAATACAGTCACTGGGCCTGGTGCCAGAAGCCGCAGGTGGAGGGCGGTATTCAGGGCGTGACCTATCCGCTGGTGGCTGATACGAACAAGACCATAGCCGACGCTTATGAAGTGCTGGCCGGCGAACGCTATCTGGATGATAAGGGCCGCCTGCAGGTCAA
>JAFZGH010000188.1 GCA_017555465.1 Akkermansia sp.
CACGTCGTCCAGCATCACGTTGTTGAGCTTGGTGTCGTTGTGGGTGACGCGGAGGGGCAGCTCACCGCTGGCCAGGTAGTTCACCACCTTGTGGCAATCAGCCTCACGGGAGAGGTACCAGTCGATTTCCTTCTGCACATCCTTGGCGCGGCCCAGGGGGTCAGCGGCAATGGCCTGCTGGAACTTCTGGAAGCGCTTGGTGGTGTTGTGGAAATCAGGGATGGTCTCAAAGAGCGGAGCACCGGGAAGATTGGCACCCAGCTTCTGGAAGTTACCGAAAGCGCGGGCTACCTCGACGCACTGGCCGGGGTTCTCAATCATATCGTAGGTACGGGCACGCTCGATGAAGGGATACACGCGCCATACGTTGCCTTCCTCATCCTGCGCATAGGGCTTGCCGTCCTTGGCGGGAATGATGGTGAGGGTGCGGCGGTAGGCTTCCTTGCAGCCTTCCTCAAGGAGGACACGCAGGGCTTCATCCGTCACGCGCTTCACGTTTTCCATCAGACCGATGGGCTGGCGGAACACGTTGCTGTTCACGCGCTGCAGAATATAGCGCACACGGATACCGGCCTGCTCCACCTCGATACGGAAAGTATCGTTGATGTGACCGGACCCATAGGGTTCACCAAACACATAGTCTGCGCGGATATCGAACAGACCAGCGATTTTCTGAAGGTCGAACATGGCTTAACCGAGTTTAGCGGGGTACACACCGTCCTCCACAAGCTTGGCAATGCTCTCCACCACAGCAGGCTTGTCGCTGGGATAGGTCACGCCAAGCCAGTTGGCCGTGGTCTTGATGACGCTGCAATCAGCCTTGCCGTTGTGGATGAGTTCGTCCACCACGGTGGGGATGTAGCATTCGCTCTTCAGCTCGCTGCCGTGTGCAGCCAGGAAGCGGGTGAAGTGGTCTTTGATCTGGTCGATAAAGCTGGCGGGGAACACCCAGAAGTTCATGGAAACAAGCTCCTCGGGGTCAACGGGGTTGCGCTCGCCGCTCAGGCTGTCGCCGCGGCATACGCCATCTTCTTCCATCTTAATCTTGGTGTATTCCTCAACGCTGTCGAGGTAACCATCCTTAATACCGCAGATACCGCGGTTCACATCACCGTGGTCGCTGAGGGTATTCTTGAGGGGATAACCAATCATGCCGTAGTGTTCCTTGCCATCAGCTGCGGGAGTGGCGGTCAGGAATTCAGCAGCCTTCAGGAAAGCATCAGCACCGTAGAAGTCATCTGCATTCACCACGCCGAAGGGTTCCTTCACCACATCGCGGGCAGCCAGCAGAGCGTGGGCAGTACCCCAGGGCTTCACGCGACCTTCGGGAACGCTGTAACCCTCGGGCAGGTCCTCGAGAGCCTGGAAAGCGTAGTCCACCTCAATCTTGTCGGCAAAACGGGCACCGACCTGAGCCTTGAATACATCCTCAAAATCCTTACGGATGATGAATACAACCTTACCGAAGCCAGCGCGGATGGCGTCGTACACGGAGTAGTCGAGAATAACTTCACCGTTGGGGCCCATGGGGTCAAGCTGCTTGAGGCCACCGTAACGGCTGCCCATACCTGCTGCGAGAACA
>JAFZGH010000024.1 GCA_017555465.1 Akkermansia sp.
GCAGGCGCGCATGGCTGCCCAGCTCAAACGCTGCGCCGGATTCAATCTCGATGTACATGTTTGCATCAGCGTAATGCCAGTCATTCTCCAGCATGAGGCGGTTGGTATTCGTAGCCGTGGCAGACCCCATGCCATGCACCGTGTTGACACCGCTCAGGACAACCTTGCCGTTGCTGACGGTGAATGTACTCTGGGACAGGTTTGTATGGATGCTGTTGAGCGTCCAGGTGCCGCCACCTGCGTAGGTGATGTTGAGGTTCCCTGTTGCGTCGGAGAAAGAGCCCTTGTAGGTGGTGTTGCCACCCTGCCTGTAGGTAAGGTTGGAGGCTTGGGAAGAGCTGTTTATAATCATGGCCTCCTCCGTAAGGGCCTGGATAGTGAAGCTGCCTTCGCGGTTTTCGCCGCCGCTGGTGTACCAATCCATGCTGTTACCATTCATATCCAGCGTGCCGCCGCCTGCACCAAAGGTGAGGTCGCGTTCAATCTGGCTGGTGTTTTTGATGACAACCGTGGCACCGCTGTTGACCAGCACATTGTAGGCAGCGTGGCCACCGGTCTGGTTCAGGTAGGTCTTGCCGCTGCCGCCCAGGTTCAGCAGGGCATTTGTATCGCCCACGCCGTCGATGTACAAATCACCTTCGCCAATCTTACGCCACTCGGTCATGTATTCGGTCGTGTTCACCAGCTGCAGGTGTACTTCCGCCCCTTTGTTGATGACATAGCCGGCGTGGTTGAACATGGTGCCGGCGGTATCCGAGCTGATGGTATAGACAGCCTTATCGATATCTCCAGCCTTGCTGAATTCGGCGTAGCCGATACCCAGGTCCACGGTGGCATCCAGAATGATATTGTTCTCTTTCTGGGACGAACTGAAGACCAGGTTCTGCGTGTAGAAGAGGTCCTCGTCAGAAACCATCAAATCCGGCAGTTCTTCATAGATAACACCTGGTACTTTCCAACTGATTTCATGGGCGGCATACCAATTGTCCTGGTTCTTCCGGCCATTGTAGTCACGCCAGGTGTTGGTGCCGGACAGCACTCCGACGTAGCTGCCGATTTCCACGCCTGCTGCATTAGTTGCTTTGCCGGAATAGAGAGTGGTGCTGTAGGTGGTTGAACCTATTGTTTCCGAGATGGTTTCTCCGGCATGCTCCACTTTGCCCAGGTGGATGGTGCTGTTTCCACTCATGTCCAGATTGACATCGAAGGCTTTGAGTGTCTCCTGGGTCCATTCCACGTTGCCGCGAGCCTGGCCATAGGATTCTGCACCTGCTGACTGCTGGGCTGCGATGTATTCATACTTGCCGGTGTTGGCGTTGTAAATGAAAGTCGGGCTGCCGGAATCACCGGGGCGGATGCCGTTCGGCAGCGGATTCGCCTCGCTTGCGCCATCATTCAGAACATATTCGGGATTCTGATGAATACTGAAGTTCTCACCATCCGCATGCACCTGTCCATTGGTTATGCCGTTGATGGCACCGATGATATAGCTGTACGGGCCGGCTTTGCCTACCATCTTTTCGTTTTCTTCGTCCCACTGGTACATGGTGCCCGAACCCGAATGGTAGACATAGCCTCCATCCAGATTCTCAATCTGCTCGTATGTCAGGGAGGTGAGGGCGTTCCATGACACATCCGTCACCACCTTACTCTGGCGCTGCAGCATATAGTCATACTGACCATTACCCCACTCAGGAGCAAGGCGGAAGTACTGAGAGCCACGGATATCAATGGCATCGTAATTGATGGCGTAGTTCTGACCAACGGTACGCTCAGAGAACGAACCGTCCAGAGAGCCGTTGTGCAAAACCGTAGCGATGAATGTGGGGGCAATGACGGTGGAGTGCCCGGAATCATGCGTGCCGCTGTAGTTAATCATCCCCTGTTCGTTGGAAATGACGAAGGCCGGCGTGCCGTCCGTATAAGTGATAGCAATCCCATTCTCTGCCTTACGGATTTCGGAGAGCAAGTCATTCACCTTGCCGCCGACCAC
>JAFZGH010000189.1 GCA_017555465.1 Akkermansia sp.
GCTGTACACCTCCGTCCCCTCCTTCGGGTCCACCAGCGCAGGCCGCCCCACCAGCATGATATTACCAGCACCGCCCCAGCCATACGGCTTATCAAGACGCGTCACTGCCACACTCGGCATCGGCATCCCGCCCAGCTCCAGCGCCGCCAGGAACTTCTCCGCATTCAAACTATGCACCGCCGCCAGGTTGCGGGTAACAGAGAAATTAACCTTCGGCTCCACCGGCTGCTGGAATATCACATTCCCGGAAGAATCTCTAATCTGAACATCATAAATATTGACTTGTGCAGGAGACTGTGCTACATTCCCGGCAGAAGCTTGTCCATTAGTGCTTACGGAAGCCGTAACAGCATTACTCTGCGACTTACTGACATGAATTTGGTTCTTCCCGCTGTTGGAAGGGAATTGGAATAGTACGCGTCCAATTACAAGCTCTCCCGCTTGCGGGAGTCTATTCATCTGCTCTGGATAGCTGGTAATAATTGAATAGTACCCATCCTCTTCCAAAAGCTGAGCAACGAGTTTGCTGTCTTTTCCTTCATACTCGCCCTTAAAATTGTAGCGTCCAAACGCACCACCTCTAATCTTTACCAGATTAAAGAGCGTGTTATACAAATGCAGCAAAGGAGTCTCGCCTACTTTCACATAATCATCAAAATGATTCAGCATGTGAATCAGGCCAAAACCTCTATGGGTCTGATTAGTCTGCTTGCCAACAGTCAAACGGATAGGAAGATTCTTAATCCCTCTGGCTGCCAGTAACTTCTGCGTCTTTTCATCCTGTGGGAATATGTACCAATCCAGATTACCCAGCGGCGTAGTGATAAAGGTATCGCTTGCCAGCTTATTACCGGCGGCATCAGTAGCGTACGCGCGGCTCAGCTGGCGCGTTGTGTAAGTAGCAAACCCAAACGTGCCCGTAGCCTCTGCGGCCTCATCACGCGCCTGCTGCTCCAGCTCCTCAGCCGTGGGCCCGGCCAGCTCAGCCGCAGCAGCCTTGTCCCTGGCATAATCGCCTATAGGATCCACATCACTCTTGCCATCCCAGGTCAGCGCGCGGAAGCGGATTTTTTCATGGAACCCGCATTTCTCATAGGCTGCCTTCAGCTCATTCAGCTCAGCCAGGCGCTGCTTCGGGTCCATATCCAGCCCCACACTGATACCCTCCTGCTCGCTCACGCCACCCTTACCCAGGGAACGCGCCTTAGTCACCGCGGCAATATGCTTGTTAATCACCTCAATGCTCCGGGCAATGAACTCAGCACTCCGCTCCAGAGCCTCGTCAAAACTCTCCCCGAAACTCAGCAGCCCCTGGGTAGCCTCACCATCTGCATCCGCATGCGCCATCAGCTGCAACTTCGCCGCCACATGCTCCAGGCTCTTGCCCTTGGCCAGGTCAGCAGCGGCCATGGCCTGCATCGCATCGATACGGCTTGCATCCGGCATGTGCATGGTCAGCCGGCAGATAGCCTCCGCCATGCGCGGGTCAATGGCGCGGCTCTGGAAACGGCTCCACAAATCTTCCCTGGCTTCGCGTCCAATCAGAATACCACGGGCAGACTTTGTGCCGCCACGCGTAAGGCCGCGCCGCGTCAGCTCCTCATCGGAGAGCTGCGTCTCGCGCACATAGATAGCCGCCGTCAGCTCATCCGCCTGGTCATCCTGCATGTTCTGCTCGTAGTCCAGCAGCCGTGCCCACTTCGCATCATGAGCAGCATCCTCCGGGTACACATACGCGGCGATCATCTCCGTATTGGTGCGTTTCGCCAGGTCAAGACGATGCCGGCCTGAAATGACCTCCAGGGTACCATTCCGGCGCTGCCACACATACACCGGCGGTGCATCCTGGCGGTAATCACCCACCAGCGGATTCACCACGCCCTTCTTGTTACTGCCCACCTTCACCTGGGGAGCATCCGGTGAGAGATGCAGCCTGGCCACCGGCACCATGCCCAGCCAGGCACGCGCGCCGATATTGTAGCAAGCCCCCTTCGGGAACGCCTTCCGCACCTCCTCCGGCAAATCACCGGCAGGGGAGAAAGTATCTGCATCCATGCTGCCATCCTCCCGCGGAGGCAGCACACTCTTCACATCCTCCGCAGGGCGCACACGCTCCTGCTCACGCGCATCCGCCGCATCCTGCTCCGCCTGCACCTCGCTGGCGGTGGGGGTCATATCGCCGGTGAGCATTCTGTAACGCGCCCGCGCATCCTTGTAAGCCTGCACATCCACCGATTGAAGCTCTGCACCCTGGAAAAGACTGGCAGCCTTATGCCCAATCTCCGCCAGCACATCCTCAATATCCTGGCTTATGTTCCCGCGCTCACGCCCTGTCTTGTAAACCTCTGCCAGGGCCACAATCGCAGCCGCATCCTCCAGCGCACGCATGTGCCACTTCACCAGGTCCTTCACCCAGGCCGGCAGCGGCAGAGCATCCGCATTCACCACCACATACGCACTGGCCAGCTTACTCATGCCCTCCGTAACCTTTCCCTGCAGCGTGGCGGCATCCAGGCCGTCATGGCCATCATAAAAATTCAGCTTGAAACCCAGCTGCTTCACCGCCTTCTGGGCATCGCGCAGCAGCGCATGCCAGGCGCGGAGCTTCGCCGGGTCTTTTCCGGTCACCTTCTTCTGGGCATGCTCAATCACATCCTCCAGCACTTCGCGCGTCTCCACCTGACCACGCGCAGCCAGCAGCAGCGTGTCGGCCTTAGTTGTGCCGGCAGCAGGGGTAACATTCAGTACGCGGGTGGAATCCGCGCCCTCCTCGCCGCTCGTCTCCCTGGCCGTAGCCAGACGCTCCTGGAACGCACGCTCCAGCTGCAGCCAATGCCCCAGCGGCATGTAACGGCTCAGCGGTTCAAAAGGCGTGGCTAGCGCCTCCTGCTCGCTCATGCCGGCAGCCTTGCGCGTCTCCATCTCATCCAGCGCCAGCTCTGCCGCATACTTGAACTCCTCCAGTCCCATAGCGCCGGCTTCAGAAATAACCTGCTCTCCTCTCTCCGGATTCTTCGCAGAGGCCATATCCTCCACCACCACCTCACCGCTCTTCTCAGCGGCACGCAGCAGGGCATTGGCACCCATGGCACTCTGGGCGCGGTGAATCCGCATGCGCTCCTCATGCTGGATATAATGCCCCAGCATCTGCAGCAACTGAGTCTCTCCCACCTCACCGTGGAAAAGCTCGTGTCCATCTTCCCGGTCAAACGTAGTCACCAGGTAGCGACCTTCCTTATCCAGGACGCGCTCCACCTTCGGAAGATTCAGCTCACGCTGGGCTTCCTGGTACGCGCGGGACTCATACAGCGCACGCGCCTCATCAATCTCACGGAACATCGTGGCGGCCATCAGGCGGTTAGCCTCTGCCGCGGCAGGGTCCTTCCATGCCTCAGCACGCGCCTGGATAGCACGCGCCACACGCTCGCCGGCATCGGGCATGGCGGCAATGTTGCGCGCCTCCTCCTGGCCGATACCCTGCGCCATCAAGTGCTCCACATGCTTAGAGTACCCTGCGGCCGCCTCCTTAATCAGAGGACTCTGCACACCGGTCAACCCGGCACCAAAAATCACCGTGGCCGCCAGCTGCTCCGGCCTGAACATCGCTTTCAGCTCCGCAGCATACTCCGCCCAGTCATACCTGCCGCCCACATCGGCCCAGCGAAGCACGCCATTGCGGATACCCCACTGCAGCAGCGCCTCCGCCGTAGGCTCCAGCGCACTTTCCTCCAGCACACCTGCACCCACTTCCAGCGCCGCGCGACCATAGAAAGACCCCAGCAAGGTGTTCCGCACATTGCCATACCCCGGAATCTTCTCCAGAATACGGCCCGTGGCAGAGAACCGGGCCCAGCCACCGAAAGCAATCTTTTCTACCGCCACCGAAGTAGCGGCATCAATGAACGCGCTCCACTCAGCCGTGCCAGGCTTCAAGCCCTTAAAGTAAGCAGCGTTTTTCTTCTCATCGTACGCCTCGGCCAGAGCCAGGCCGGTGCCGACATACGGAACAAAGAACGGAGCAGTCTGACCAATCACAGACCCCAGAGAGTTCACGGTCTTGGCGAAGAAATCAGCCGTCTCGGCCGTCTCATTACCCGCACCCTGGGCAGCATCCAGCATACCGCGCATGCGGGCATACACCGCATCATTCTTCCAACGGGTACGCATCTCCTCGATATTCTCCCCCAGCTCATGCTGCACAACCTGGCTCGCCGCATCATCGCCAGCCATAGCCAGCGCAGCCGCTGCATCAGCCTGCACCATCATCCCCAGCACACCCTGGATATCCTTCTTGCGGCGCTTCACCGGATTCCCCAGCGCCAGCAGCATATTATGCAGGAACTTGTACTCATCGCCGCTCTTTTCCTTCGCCTCCTTCATCAGCGAGAACAGCGCACCCTGGAACATCCCCACCGCCTTCTCATTCAGCACCAGCTCGCCGGACTCCTCATCCGCATCCGAAAGCGCCGCCACCACACCATTGGCCAGGCCCTGGTCCACCATCTGCTTCAGCCCCTCCTCTGCCGTGCCGGCAAAAGCATCGCGAAGCAAGCCCATCGCCACACCGGCCTTCTCCGTGGCCACCGGGTCAAACTCCTTCGTATACACCGCGTGCTGCTCCGGCGAAAGACGCTCCGCAAGCTGAGCAGGGCTCACACGCCCGGCCACCACATCCGCCGCAGCCTGGCTCACCACAGCCTTATTAGCCTGCCAGGCAGCGCGCCGCTCCAACAGCTGCTTGTACTCACCCTCCACCTCTGCCATGTAATCATCATACACCGCCGCGAAGGCCTCCGTGCGCGTCTGGCACTCCGGCAGCGGCTTGTTCCGCTTCAGGAAATACGCACCAGGCTCCTGCCCCAGCTCCGGGAACGCATAGCGCAGCACCGTCTGCCCCTGCACAGCACGCGCATTCAGCGCATCCAGCCGGCGCACATTCGCACTCAAATCCTCCAGCTCCGGATTCTGCTTCAACCGCCCCTGCACCTCCGCATCCTCATACCGGCCAGAAAGCAGAAAGGCATTCAACTCCTCCCGCCGTAGCTCAGGCGAAGGGCCTGCCATCTGCGGAATCGGCAGCGGTGCCGGCGCAGCAGCCTTTTCAGCATGCTCCTGCTCATTCTCCAAAACCTGCTCTGCGCCGTAATCCGGCAGCTCATCCAACCAATCAAATTCGTTAGCCATACCAATAAAAAACGTTTAATTATTCTTCAGGGAAAAGTTCATTCTGCTCCAGCGGCACCAGACCGTCATCCGGCATATCCGGCGGCAAGGCATTATCCGCTTTCTTCTTATCCTTCTTTTCGCCGGCAGCAAAGCGGATACTGGCGCGTTTCGCATGCGTGTTATTCAGCCGCACCATGGCCGTGTCAGAAAGAGCAACGCCGTCCACCTGGCCCACCTTCACCGGCACCGGCAAATACGCACGGCTCCCCGGAAGCGTCACATGCGCCACAGGATTTTCACCAAACTTCTTCACCAGCTTATCATACTGCTCCTGCGTCACATACAGAGCCTCCTCATCAGACTCCACCTTACTCACGCCGTACAGCCGCTCCATATCAGCCTTGGAGCGTTCCTGAACCACCTTCGGTCTTTGCTGCGCCTTGTATTCAGCATGCCGTTTCCATTGTGATTCCTTTCCACTGACCCCACTCTGCTCAGTAAACACAGCGGCTGCTCCATCAGCTTCAATCCGCACGCGCTGGTTCTCCGCAGCATCGCGGGCAGCAGACTCAAATTTTTCTTCTGCGTCCGCATCATCCCAGGATGATGCCACATTCATATCAATCTCTGTGTCATGTTGTTCGGAATAAGTCAGGAGATACCCCATGCACTTCTCATAAGCCTGGCTATAACTTGCATTCGGGTTAGCCGCACTCCAGCGGGCCATGGCATTCCTCACATCGTGCAGAATAGCAGCCTTGCGGTCTCCCAGCAGGGTGGCAGCCTCTGCATTCAGTTCAGCATCATCCTCAAACTCAGCCTTGCGATACGCCGCCATTCCCGCTGCCCAGGGTGCAATCTGCTCATCCGTCAGGGATTTCAGGAACGCATCCGTGCTGAATCGCATCTTCCCCTCCTGCTCCACGGCTCCAAGCCAGGTCTGGGCCTGCTGGCGGCAGCGCAGGCGCACCGTGTACTCATTCAGGCCGTAGCCGGTCTGCGGGTCGCTCCACTTCTTCACCATGTAGCTCACCCACATCTCCGCCTCTTCCTCATCCTGCGGCACCGGGCACGCCGCCACCTCCTCATCAAACGCCGCGCGGATTTCACCGGCAAACCTCCCATACGTTCCCTCCCGGTTGAAATGCTCACGCCACTTGTACTCCTGCTCCGTAGCGCCATTGCGAACCTTGAAACGCGGCTTCACCACCTGCCCCTGGGCAATAGCCTGTTTTTCCTTCGCCGTAAAATCCTCCTGCTCCGCCCGCATAGCCGCCACGCGCTGCGCCATCGCATACACACGCTCCATACGCACCGCGTCCATATCGGCATACTCACCGCGTTCCATACGCAGCATCACGCCCGTGGGGTCGCTCACAGCCTCATTCATCAGCACCTTGTACCCCTCATCCTGCATCTTTGCGTGCTGTCGTTCATTAAACTCCAGCATCTTCACGTGCGCCTCACGCTCCATCAGCAGGCCGGCATCCACCTGATTGGCCAGCTCATACTGGTAGCCGCGGGCATCTCCCAGCTTTTCCGCCTCCTCCAGCGCGGCCTCACCGGCCCGCCGGATGCCTTGAAGCTGATGCTGTTTCACCAGCCCTTCCACGTGGCGGCGGGTCTCACTCTCAAAATCTGCATACTGCTGCTCATATTTCGCCAGGCGCTGCGCGCTCCAGAACTTAGGCCGAATCTTATCCACCTCATCCTGGGCGCGGTAGGCCATCGCCTCCAGTTTCTCCTCATCCACCTCACCATCTGCTCGCAGCAAACTCAGCTTAGTTCCAGGCGCAGCC
>JAFZGH010000190.1 GCA_017555465.1 Akkermansia sp.
ACTCCCACTTTGCCATTCTTCGTCCGCTGATGAAACGACTTGCAGAGGCTGGACAGAAGAGCATCACTTGCACCCTGCTGGATGAGGCATGGAATGGTCAGACCTACGACACGTTCCCCTCGATGATTCGCTGGACTCGTGGAGTAGATGGCGTCATGCGCTATGACTATTCTGCACTTGATGCTTGGATTACTTTCATGCACGATGAAATTGGCATTAAGGAGCAGATCAGCTGCTACTCCATGTTGCCCTGGCATCTCAAGGTTCAGTACATTGATGAAACTACAGGGAAAAAGGCCTACCTGAGTGCTGAACCCGGCAAGCCCGAGTTTGAAGCGGTCTGGGCTCCATTCCTGCGTGATTTCCACCAGCACATGAAGGATAAGGGCTGGGCAGATAAGACCTGCATCGCTATCGATGAGCGTCCTGACCGCATGGTGCGCGAAGCCATGCGCATGGTACAGGAGAACGCTCCCTCCTTCCGTATTGCTTCCGCTGTAGACAAGCCGTCCACTCTGACCCGCGATATCTACAACATTTCCCCGGTGCTGACTCATGCAGGCTCTGCTCTGGGCAGCTTACTTCGTGAGCGCAAAGCTGCAGGCAAGGTTACCACATTCTACGTCTGCATGCAGCCGCAAGTGCCGAACACATACACGACTTCCTCTCCGGCTGAAGCAGAGTGGCTGGGTTTCTTTGCAGCAGCCAATAATCTGGATGGTTTCTTGCGTTGGGCATATAATTCATGGAATGCCAATCCGATGCACAGCACCGATTTCGGCAGCTGGCCGTCTGGAGACTGCTTCCTCGTGTACCCCGGCAACCGCACGTCCATTCGCTTTGAGCGTTTGCGCGATGGTATCGAGGAATACGAGAAGATTAACATTCTCAGAGAACGCGCTAAGGAATCTCCTGAAGCTGCCGCCATCGTAGATAGCATGAACACTCGTCTGGCTGCCCTCTTTACGGTGAAGCGCAGTACGGCGTGGAAGCACGCTCAGGATGTGAGTATCGCACGAGGCATCGTTGATGAAACACTCAACGCCCTCAATGCCCTCAGCAAATAATCCCTTTCCTGCAGAATAAAGCAAAGCAGACAAGCCGCTGTCCCGGGTGGGATGGCGGCATTTTTTATTACTTTTGACACGATGCGGTAGGTATATGCCTACCATCACTATTTCCACCCGCGAAGACAACAACAACCGCTCTATGGTACAGCCTGATGCCCGATTGGAGTCAGGCATTTCCTTACGCCCCATTTCCCTTGGTTCGCTTGAGATCCTGCGCCAGCTCGGCAACCCGCTCGCTTCCGGCGACACAAGCCTGAGCAACATCGACACCCACACGCTGACCGAGTTTATCTGGGTACACGCTGCGCCGCTCGATGAGGTGGTCGATACTGTCTACAACGCACCCTCGCAGGTGGGCCGTAAGGCTGCACTCTTCGCCATGACCATCAGCCCGGCAGAGCTGCGCACCATCACCGCCTCCCTGTCTGCCGACCAAGCTGCGGTACAGGCTGCATCTGCCATCCCTCAGCCTGACGATACCGACTCCCCAAACGAGCGAACCCCTCGCTGAATGCAACTGTAGTCTTTACGATTGCTAAAGCGACGGGGTGGACTGAACAATACATCACTTGGCTACCGCTTCGAAAGACCTTGCAATACCTGCATTGTGCGTGGTTGAGCGAGGGCGTTGCGACCGAATGGCGCAGCGTTACCGAGGAAGAAGAAGCTGAAGCCCAGAGCCTTTACCAACGACTTAGACATCTGACCCGACATGGCTGACGTATCATTCATCTTTACCGGTGATTCATCCTCCTTGCAAGCTGCCCTCAATGAGATTAAGGGGGAAGTTGGCAAGACCAAGGAATCCGTACAGGGATTAGCCGGGCAGTTTGCTGCCTCCTTTGCCGCTATCGGTGCTGCCGTTGCTGCGGTTAAGGGGGCGTTTTCTTTTTTCAGCAACATCCCGGCACAGGCCGCTCGCATCGAGGATTTGCGTGTTACATTCACCCAGATGACTGGCGATGCTGAGCAAGCAGGACAGATTCTCGATGACCTCTGGCATGATGCAGCCAATGGTGCCGTGGGACTGGAACAGATGGCCGCTACGGCTAAGCCTCTCCTCAATGTATTCAGCGATTCTTCATCTATCCGTGAGTGGACGCGCCGCTTTGCAGATATGGCCACAGGCTCAGGGGTTGCTGCTGACCAGCTTGCCAAGGTGTTCTCCCGCGCAATGGCAGTCGGTAAGATTGATTCCCGAGCCATTGATACCTTAGCTCGTCAGGGTATTCCTGTGTATCAGGAACTTGCCGCCGTCATTGGTACGACTACCACAGCCGTACAAGACATGGTGAAAAAAGGAACGGTGTCTGCGGATCAGTATGCAGCAGCACTTCGCCGTATGACTGATGAAGGAGGCCAGTATTTCAACCTGTCTGCACAGCTTTCTAATACTTCAGCGGGTAGCTGGGGGACAATGCTGGAAAACATTAACCGAGTTGCTGCAAAGCTGGGCGAGCCTATCAATGAGGCCTTTACCCCGGTCTTGCAATCAATCGCCATTGCATTGGAGGAGTCGATGCCTGCTGTACAGGAGTTTGCAGCAAGTTTTGGTTCAGCTTTTACCGGGGCTGTTGAGGTTATCACGCCCATTGTCTCCGGCATAGGCGAGCTTGTGTCTGTGTTAGGCGGTTTTGAGACTGTGATTGCAGCCGCTGCAGCAGCCATGTTGATGTATGTCGGCAATACAAAGACTTCAACGGCCAGCACAGTTTCATTCCGAGCGCAGCTTACAGCCCTTGGTAATACCATCAAAGGCTTGTCGTTTTCCTCCTTTGTGACCGCCTATCGCACAGCTCTTTCCGGCTTACGCTCGGCCATGTCCTCCACGCTGGCCGGACTCAAGGTAACGTGGTCGATTGCTTGGTCAACAATGGCTACTGTGACCCGAGCTGCCATGGTGGCTGTAAAGGCTGCTATCGTCAGCACCGGCATCGGTCTGATTATTGTCGGCATTGGTGAAGCTCTGGGCGCTCTCTATTCTTGGTTCATGGGCAACAGCGAGGCCGCAGAGAAAGCTGCTGAATCCACGCGCCAGTTCGAGAAATCACTTCGCAACCTGAATAAGCAAGCAGATAAGGTGAAAACGTATGAGCAATACGATTCCTTTATGGAGCAACTGGACGAACGCATGGATGACCTGCGTGAGGAGCGCAGCATGGCCGTAGCCAAGGATGAGGACGAGGAAGTTATCGAGCTCTTAGACCAGCAGCTTGCACGTCTGCGGCAACGGAAACGCCATTACGAGGAAACGCTGCCGATTCAGATTGAGGAAGCCATTGCAGCCGAGCGTGCAGCCGAAGCGATGCGCCGCCAACAGGAGGAAGCCGCAGAGTTGGAGCGTAAGCTGGCCGCAGCCCGCGATAAGCTCAACGACCTGTACCGCCGCCAGCGTGAAACGGAACGAGAGCAGTATCTGTCCGGGCTTGCCCCCGAGGTACAGATTCAGCTTCGCCTTTCCGATGCTACAGCTTATGGCCAAGCCCGCCACACGATTGAGTCTCTGCGACAGGAGATGAAGGATATCTCCAATAAGTCGATTGTGACGGATGAGGATGTGGCTCGTTACCAACTGCTGTCCTCCACCTACAATAAAATCGTGGAGCTGCAACGCCGTGGGCGAGAGGAAGCCGAGCGCACGGCTGAAGCAGAACGCCGCCGGGCTGAGGAAGCCGCCAGACAGGAACAGGCTCGCCAGCGAGCTGCCAGCGACTACGATATGGCCGTGAAGATGTTGCAAGCTGAGATTGCCGGAAATGAGAAGCGTCTTGCCGTGCTGAAGCAACAACAGCGTATCACCCAGCTTACTGCTGAATATCAGCGCCAGGGATTGGAAGATGCCGAGGCTCGTGCCAAGCGCATGGTGGCCTTGGAGAAGCAACTCGAACGCCAGCAGGAGAAGCAGCGTGAGCAAGAAGAGAGGCGCCAGCAGCAACAGGGGCGAGGTCGCCCACAGGGTTCGCGCACATCTGATTCTTTCGCAAGTGTTGGTGGTGGCGGGCGTTCCGTTGTCATTGGTGGGCCGCTTATCTCGGAGACGAAGAAGCAGACCCGCTTGCTGGAGGGCATTGGCAACAACACGAGACGGCCTCCCACGATTAAGGTGTCGGGTAACGTGGAAGCTGTCATCAGCCGTTGATTTTGACATCCTGATCCGTTGTATATGGCAACATTACGAACAGGATTCGGCTCTGGTGGTGACAGGCTCGTGTGGTTCGGTAACACGGGCTACATTATCACCGCTCTGACGATTGAACTGAGCCGCGACCGCGAGACAGGCGATACTGTAGAATTAACCTATGAAGTGCCGGAGGCCAGCGCGATGAGTTCCGTGCCGGAGATGGATTCCGGCATTGACGTGCTTTCTTCTGTGTCTCTCAGTAAAGCGGTTATCACGCCCGGTGTGGCTGGTGTGGCCAGCGTTAAGCTTACCTACACCAAGCCCAAGGTGGAGGACGAGGAAAGCGAGGAGGAAGACGATTTGGATGGCTCAGGTGAAGAAATGTCCGGCTCTGATGAGGGCGGCGGCGAGGAGGGTTCATGGTCTATGGGCGGTGGCTCGTTCACTACTTCCTTTGACGTGACTGTGGTTGACCAGCCTATTCTGACACACCCTAAGATGGCCAGTATCTCCGGCGGGCAGCTGGAATACCTCAAGGCGTTTATGGATGGAGCCCGCCTGTGGGAGCTTGTGCCGGAAGTTGATAACGATGGCAAGCCTAAGCTGGATAGTGATGGGCTTCCGGTCATGAAGCAACTCGGCAAGCTTCTCAGGACTGGCAGTAAAGCCTTTGACCTCATTAACAAGGGGGTGACTTCCTACAAGGATATCATGGCCACTTACACAGTCAGACAGACATCCCGCTCGGATAAGTCTGATATTGAATCGGTGGGTAAAATCAACAATCCTCCCAAGGCGCCGAAGTTCCCGAATCGAACTTGGTTGCAGGTGTCTTCAAATTGCTCGATGAATGACGATGGTAAGACCTACACCATTGAGAACACTTGGCTGCTCTCCGGCCTTGGTGGCTGGGATAAAGACTTGTACGGCTCTTAATCTGCTATGAAACTCCCCGAAAAAGTACGTGTAGGTGAAAAGCTCTCGGCGCGTTGGCTCAATCAGGTGGTCGATTGCTTAAAAGAGCTGGGTAAGGCGTCCAATGTTGGCAGCGGTACTTCTACCTCCAGCATTGAGTACTCAGGCTCTGATTATCGTGATACCAAGTATCGTGGTACAGGTGGCACGGATTTACAGGAGTTCAGGGTTTACCCATTCCAGCTGCGATTGAAGCCTAAACAGCTCTGCGATGTAAGTGCCGATGGCAGCTGGCCGAAGATTGCCCAGATGAAAGTCGGTGCGATTGTCGATTACATGGGCAAGACTCATGCCGTTCCTGAAGACCAGACTCTCTACGATTACACCGAGGGCTGGGTAGATATCGGCGAGTTTACCGAGGCTCTTCAAAAGGCTTTTTGCGTTATCACGCAGAACTACAAGGGCGAGATAACCAAGGTCGAGATTAAGAAAGAGGAAGAGAAGTTCGTTCCCTGGGGCAAGACTGATGCTAACGCCAAGGGAGAGGGTAAGCTTTCCGTTTTCATTGGCTCATACCAGCTTAAACGAGTGGAGGAGGTCAACCGAGCCCATATCTATCAGGCTCACTCGGGTACGCTGGACTTGCAGACTGTACAGGTTGAAAAGCTCTTTGATGCAGACGAAGAAGCAAAGGATGCCCCCGCTGGCAGCGGCTCTGGGGCTGGTTCTGCTGCTGAATCTGACAATTACTACACAGCCGGGGAAAGTGAAGAATACGAGAGCAAGCCCGCCGGGTTATTCCGCAAGCGAGACGAGCATCTTTTCATCTTCAAGAAACTTATCTGCTGTGAGGGGCTGAGCCTTGAGGATGGAAAGAATCTGAAAATCAAGCTTCGCAGAGCCAATTCCGTATGGCCTGATGGCAGCGGATCACAAGAATCTCTGGCTGATGATGAACCTGTCATCACCCTTGGTGGCGTTGAGGATATCGTGTTCAACAAAGAGATTCTGATGCCCTTGATTGAGTCTGGCATCATTAAGATGCCCTATGCCGATACGCTCAAGGAAACAACTGGTGTCATTTCCGGGCTGGAAGTTCGATATGCTCCGGCTGTTCGTGAGGATGATGGCTCCGTTACCTTTCTAGGCGAAGATGGCTCACGGCTTCCCCAAGGCGGGGCAAATAATCCGGCTGGTGGCTCGGCTTCCGGTTCTGCTGATGGGCCTTATATCAATCAGATTGTGGAGGGTGTCATCCACCTGACTATTCCGATATTCGTGGATGAGTTTTCGGCTTCTTTGTCACAGTCAGCTTCGGAAAGCAACTCCGCTTCAAACTCTGCTTCTGAGCCGGGCTATGATACGGAAAGCGATAGCGATTCCTATTTCCCCTCAATCGGGGAATCAGAATCTGCTTCAGCAAGCGCCTCCGATTCAGCCTGCGCTTCTGCGAGTGAGTCTGCTAGTGGTAGTGGTTCTGCTTCAGGTTCAGCCAGCGCATCCGCTTCCGGCTCTTCTTCTGGTTCTGATATCGCTTCTGCTTCTGACATTGCTTCCGGCTCTGACGTTTCTTCTGATTCTGTAGCAGGTTCTTCTTCCTCTGGCCCAACTGGTGGTTCATCTTCTTCCGGCGAGGGTTCGACCGGGGGAGGCTCTGTTCCCGGCGAGGGTTCTGTACCGGGTGGAGGCTCTATCCCCGGAGGTGGTTCTATTCCTGGGGGCAGCAGTTCTTCGGGTTCTTCCGGCGGCATGTCCTGCGGTTGTGACTGCGAGACGAAGCTGGCCGAGATGCAAGCCAAGATTGAGGCCTTGGAATCTCGCATCGCTGACCTTGAGAAGAACAAGACCGAATGCAACTGCAAGTGTGGCGACTTGCTCGCCCAGATTCAGGCGGCTGTAGCAGCTGAAGCTCAGACCATCGCCAATAGCATCAATTACGAAGTCTCGGTCAATGGTGCGGTCGTGACTACCACGGAATACGGCACGATTGTTGCTGATACAGCGGGCTCAGTTACAGCTAACGGAGCAAGTGCTTCTTCCAACATTCACTACCAATAATTTGTCCCCGCCATGGCTTGCAACTGTGAAAACATCGACATGAACAGCATCCGCGCCGCTGTCCGACAACTCCTCTGGCAGCGGG
>JAFZGH010000191.1 GCA_017555465.1 Akkermansia sp.
CCCCCTCTGGGGGACTAACCGGCTCCACCTCTGCCCTACTTCTTGGTGGAGCCGGTTCTTTTATTTCTTCCGCTTCGTTTTCTTGCCTGGCTTGTCGGCCTCTTTCTTCTTGCCCTTCTTCTTCGGGCGCTCGAACACACCGGCGGTGCAGAGTACATCCTTGCCCACACGGCTGAGGTTGGCACCGGCGGCAGCAGTGAGCGCGAGTGATCCAAAAGAACTGAGTGCTTCCGACCCGCTGCGAGAGAACGCGCCGAAGCCCGCGCCGGATGCTCTCAGCAGGGCCGTGATGGTCTGGAAATACTGCTCCCAGGTCAGCTCACGTTCATCCGCGTGGTGGCGGTAGAGTCTCTTCGCGCCGGAGGCAATGCCCTGCACATCCAGAATCTGGGCTGCCAGGTTGCTGGAGTACACGCGCTCGCCCGTAATCAGGCTGGCCAGTGCAGCAATGCCTTCGCCCAGCACCGGCACAGCAGACAGCGGGCCGGTGAGCGTGCTTGTCCCCGCGGATGCCAGGTGTGCGCCCAGCTCATCGTCATCTCCCTGGAGGTAGCTAATCAGGAAGGAAATGGCAGCATTGAGCAGGCCGAATGATATCCACGCGGTAATCGGGCTGACTCGCTCGCCTCGCACCACCTGGGCGCTCATGAGCCCCAGCTTGTTGATGCTTTCACTCTTCATGGCGAAGGTCATTTTACCCAGCATGCCGCTGCCGTTCTGGAAGATGCCCTTCTGCGTGCGGGTGAGCGGCTGGGCTCCCAGTTCCAGCATTCTGCCCACGGCCTGCAGCGCGCCTTCGCGCAGCTGCTCCTCCGTCATCAGGCCGCCGTGCTGCTCATTCAGCTTTCTGCTGGCGGCGTAGAACGCATTGGCCAGAGCGCGCGCAGTCTTCCGGTTCAGCCAGGAATCCAGCTTTTCTATCCAGTCCCCCATCTTCTCGCTGGGCACACCCAGCGCACTGCGCTTGCGTCCGGAATCCATGTGGCCCTGCGTGGCCACGCCCTTGCCCACCGGCGAGCGGCGTGCCTGGAAGTACCGGCTTTCCTCCAAATCCTTGTCAGAGACAGGGCCGCCAGCCACAGCATTGCCCAGGAACTCCAGGAAGCCGACATGCCGGTACGCCACCTCGCGCACGCCGTCCTCCTGTTCCTTGATAGCCTCCGGCACATACCCGGCAGCATAGCCATGCAGCAGGGCGCTGGCCTGCTTCATCAGCACGTAGCCGTTACCGTTCAGCACGCTGGCGGCCCATGCGCCGGTGAAGAAGCCCTGCCAGTGGCTCAGGTTCATGAAGGCGCTCATATTGTCCAGCGGTGCACCGTCAATCACATCCAGCCAGGCCACCAGTTTCTTCATCACATCGTCACCCAGATACGCCTTCAGCTTCGTGGCAAACTCACGCTGCAGCAGCAGCTTCCGCCAGCGGTCTGTGATATGGCTGGTGTGGATATAGTTATCCTGCTCCATGCTGGCCGCCAGGAACACCATGCTGGCCCCCATATCCCACCTGGCAGCCTCCTGGTGGTGGGCCACGCGGTTTATCAGCATGCCGTACTTACCGCCGCCCACGCCGCTCACCTTGCCATCCGTCAGCGGATTCTTGTCCTGCACCGCCAGGCGGTCAAAGCTGGCGCGGAAATAATTATCGCGGAAGCGGAACGGTATGCCCTCGCGCGCCTCAAACACCTGGCCCACCGTAAGGCCCTGCTCCTGCAGCCTCTCGCGCAGTGCATAGCCATAGCGCAGCCCTGCCGGGCCCACAAAATCATACAGCTGGCGAATCTTCTCCGGCGTGTTCAGGCCTTCGCGGTACAGGAGCCCAGCCTCCGCCACCTGCCCGCGGTCAAACACAGTCTGATAATCGCTCTGCTCATGCAGCAGGATTGCGTACAGGGCACCATCCCGGCTGCATTTCAGAGTTCTGGCGCGGCCCTTGTCCTCATACTCACCACGCACAGTCACCTTGCCGGAGGACTTGCGCGGGTTCGCCTTGTACTCCTTCACCGCCCTGCGCAGCTCCGGCAGCAGCACCTCCGGCACCATCGGTTTCTCCCGGCGCAGGTTGCGCTTCAGGCGCTTTTCCTCGGCCTCACGCGCTGCCCACTGTTTCTCGCGCTCCTCCTTGCCCAGGGCCAGCCACTCCTCCGCAGCCTCCACTGTCATCTCCACCTCGCACCAGGCCATCGGGCTGAGCACGATGCCGGTATCATGCTGCGTGTCGAAATCGGCCAGCCACTTCTCACAGGCCAGCTCGCCCTTTCTGCCGCTCACCTTCTGCACCAGGTCATACAGCCAGGCCATGCGGTCTTTCTCAGCGTTCAGCAGCGCCTCGTTGGCATCGGTCATCTCCTGGATACGGTCAAAGCAGAATCCCTCACCCAGGCGGGAACTCAGCGCCAGCATCAGCTGGCAGTAGCTCATGCACCCATACGGCAGCCTCCGCAGAGCCTTCCGCAGCTTCGTGTTCTCTGCCTGGCGCGTCTCACTGGCCGTGCGGTCAGTGGGCAAGGCACGGCCCATCTCGCGCGCCAGGAACTCAATCTCAGCCTTCCGTTTATCCAGCAGCTGTTTCCAGCTGCTCCGCCCGGTAGCGCAGAACAGCACCATAGCCTGGTACGCCGCCACCGCCTGCTGCAGGCTCATGCCCTTCCAGCCGCCGTAAAGGCTCAGCTCGGCCATCTCTGCCTCCAGCACAGCAGCGCGGTCAGCATCGGCATTACTCAGCTTACCCTGCATGCCGTCCAGCTCCTCGCGCACCGTGTCCGGGTCCATGGCCAGATATTGCTCATACTTCGCCAGCTTCCCGTAATCTACCGCGCTCATCTTGCCGCGCTTGCTCTTCTTGCCCTGTTCCTCCTTGGCCTTGGCGTGCTGGATAACCTTGCCCATCTTCGCCCACAGCTCATCCTTGGCAAACTTGGCCAGCTGCCCACGCACCTGCTGCAGCACCTTCACCATTACCTCATTGAGCTTCTGCTCACCAATGCTGGCCAGCATTGCCTCCGCCTCGGCATTATCAGCGGCCATGGCCGTCTCCTCCAGCATCTTCTTGCGGAACGCATCCAGAATCTTTGCATTCCCCTTCAGCGCACCCGCTGCCGGCAGCTGGCCAGTCTCCGCCATGCCGGCGTACACACTGGCCCATTGCATCAGCGTATGCACATTCCCGCGGTAGCCATCCGGCAGCACCTTACGAGCGCTGCTCAGCAGAGCCTGCACCGCACCGAACATCTCTGCGCCGGTGCGGGCATCCGTGCGCCCCTCCTTGCTGGCCGCCACCCGGTTCCAGTTGGCAATCTGTGCATTAAAATCCTTTATCAGGTCAGCCGCCCGCGTCACCTTCATGGCGCTACCTTCCAGCAGTCCCTGCGCGGCCTCAGACATGCTGGTCACGGAAAAGCCCACCTTGCTATCATTCACCAATCCTGCCAGCGCAGCCTTACGGCCCTCCTCTGTGCCATCATGAAAGCGCGGGCGAATACCATTCTCACGCAGCCCGGCCATCACAGCCTTATTCTTCTTCAGGCTTTCC
>JAFZGH010000025.1 GCA_017555465.1 Akkermansia sp.
CGCATGAGCCTGCTGCAGCCGCAGATGCAGGCACTCAAGGAGAAATACCCCAACGACCAGCAGAAGGTGCAGATGGAGATGATGAAGCTCTACCGCGACTACGGCATTTCCCCCATGGGCGGCTGCCTGCCCATGCTGCTGCAGATGCCCATCTTCTTCTCCTTCTTCTATGTGCTGCAGACAGCAGCCGAATTCCGCGGCGAAGGCTTCATCGCCTGGGTGACCGACCTCTCGCAGATGGATACCATCTTCTCCTTCCCCCTCATGGGCTATGAAGTGCCGGTGAACATCCTGCCCATCCTCATGGCAGTCTCCACCATCGTGCAGATGCACATGACCCCCGCCACGGGCGATGCCACCCAGGTGAAGATTATGCGCTGGATGCCGCTCATGTTCTTCCTGTTCTGCTACACCTACCCCAGTGCCCTGGGTCTGTACTGGACCACCAGTAACCTGATTTCCATTCTGCAGACCATCATCATCCGCCGCCTGCCGGCACCCCAGCTGGAAAAGGTGCAGAAGAAGAAAGGCGCCAAGAAGAGCTTCATGGAGCGCATGCTGGAACAGCAGGCCGCCCTGGAGCGCCAGCGCCAGGCCCAGCAGGGTAAATAATCACGCTTAACCCACGCCCCGCAGCATCCCTGCGGGGTGTTTTTCTCTTTCCAAATGAAAAAACTGTTTCTGATGTTGCTGACCTGCCTCGCCCTGGGGGCAGATGAAATCACCCTGGATACCAAATTCATCAGCTGGGATGGTAAGGCAGCCTCCCTCTACGCCACCCCGGGTCTTGCCTCTCACGCCGGAGGACTGGAGCCCCACTGGCACCAGGAGGTGAACATCACCGTACACGTCAAGGTGAGCGACCTGCTGGGCGCCGAGCAGATGGAACCGGGGGCGCGTTACCGGGTAGATGAAATCTCCTGGGTCGGGCATCCGGACGGCTGGTTCATCGGCGGCGACCGCAGCGTGCGCCTCACCAACGGGCGCGAATATGTCGACCTCCCCGGCATCGACCGCCAGCAGGACGGGAATCCGGGCGTGCGCCGGAAAGCAGACGCCGAAGGGCTGAGCATCACCCGCGATGACCAGCTGGAACTCATTCTCCGCTGGCGCAACCCCGCCCCCGGCGGCATCTACATGCGCTACTTCACCGCCGCAGACAACGCCCGGATTGCTGGCACAGCCATGAACCTCACACCCGACGGACGGCTGGCCGGCGGCATCGCCAGCGAGAACTATTACAACAAGAAATGGCGCTATAACAGCCCAGCCATCCGCATCAAAGCCACCCGGCAGGAGGCTGGCGAACCGGTGTCGGGCATCCTCATCACCCTTGCAGAAGTGGGGGGATTCCTTCTTCTTCTCTTCCTTTATCTCAGGTCAAAACGCAAAAGAGCCTGAGGAAGTTCCACATGTGTCCCAAAGTTTCGTAAATTGTAATTTGTCGGCGAGCAAAGCGAGCGGAATTCATAGCCCACGGTAGTGGGCGACAGATGTTAGGCAGGTGCAAGCGTGCGTTAGCACGCGCAGCGCCTGCTACCTCAAAAAAAATAACGGGAACCCGTGGAACGGGTGACAGAATGCGACGCTTTATGTTGATGCTTAGCTTTCTGCCACCCACTCACTGTGTTCGGGGTTCTGGTCATTTTTTTGTTTGACCAGGGGTTC
>JAFZGH010000192.1 GCA_017555465.1 Akkermansia sp.
CTGCTCTCGCTGCGTATCCAGATGGACTGGGTGCCGCGTGCGCTCAAGACCGTGCCGCCGGAAGCCTTTAACCCGCGCCCGAAGATTGATTCCACGGTGATGCTGCTCACGCCGCGCGACCCGCGCAGTCTGCCGCCCTATGACCACCGGCTCATGGATGAACTGATGCGCCGCTGCTTTGCCCAGCGCCGCAAGCAGATGCACAAGCAACTGCCGGAAACACCTGCCTGGAGCGAGGTTTCCGCTGCGCTTGGCATCTCCCCCACCGCCCGCCCGGAAGAACTGGGGCTGGAGCAATGGGTGCGCCTCACCAATGCCTACGACCCGCACCCGCTGGCAGCCGTGGCGCAGAAGGACGATGAGCTTTTTGATGTGGTGGACGAGCAGGACCAGGTGCTGCGCCAGGCCACCCGCAAGGAAGTGCATGACAAAGGCCTGATTCACCGCGCGGTGCATGTGCTGGTATTCAACAAGAAGCACGACTGCCTGCTGCAGCAGCGCTCGCTGCTCAAAGACCGCCACCCGGGCGTGTGGGATTCCAGCGCAGCGGGGCATCTGGACGCAGGCGAGGACTACGACACCGCCGCCCGCCGCGAGCTGGAGGAGGAACTCGGCATCACCGATACAAAAATCATCCGCCTGGGCACCCTGCCCCCCAGCGAGGAAACCGGCATGGAACACGTGGCGCTCTACGCCGCGCTCTACAACGGCCGCGTGCATTTCCCGGCGGCAGAAATAAGCGGTGTCGTCCCCTTCCCCGCAGCTCTCATCGACCGCTGGCTGGCCGCCCGCCCGCAGGATTTTGCCAACTCATTTGCCGCCTGCTGGCAGATTGCCCGCACCATGCTGGGTGAATAACAGGTCTCGATGCCCCCCCTTTGCGCCAGACAAAAATCCGGCGTCAACAATGAATCACGCCCGCTTATCTCCATGGAGACAAGCGGGCGCGGTGTATTGGCGTTCGTCTGTTATACAAGATTAGAACTTGTACACAGCACCTGCATTCACAGAGTGGGAGTTATCCTCATCGGCCGTGCTGTAGCTGTAGTTGGCACGCAGGTTCCAGGCATCATTAATCTGGTAGTCTACACCAGCGGAAATCGTGCCGCCTACGCGTCCAGGATTGGTGCCGGTATAGTCGAACCCGCCCACCGAAGTCTCCGGGTTGTGGCGCACGGCATCGCCATGCAGCATAGCCTCGGCAAACAGAGCAGTCCTGGTCGTCAACGCATGGCTGATACCAACACCAGCCATAAAGCGCAGGTTGTTGATGGAATCAGACTTGATTCCATCGGCAGTGTCGGAATCCTGGGTGTAGTACTGAGCCCCCACAAAGGCGTTACCCGTGGTCTTCTCACTCAGCACTCGGTGATAAGTGGCGCGGGCATCCAGCTGAAGGCTGTTGTGTTTCCATTCGCCCTGCACGGCATCATGTTCGGCGGTTGTGTTTCCATAAGCGGCAGACCAGTCGAACGTGACGGAATCCGTAGCATTGATGCAGCGTGAATAGGCACGGCCATACACACCCAGATGCATACTCTGCTGATCCAGAGAGGTGGTATTGAACGGAGATACCTTGCCGAAGCCGTAGCCCAGAGCCATACCGATGCTGCGCTTATTGCTCAGTTCACTCTCCACACCCACTGCGGCACCATGAAGAGCATAGTCGGCACCATTACCGCTGAGGCGGGAATAATCTGTAAAGGCACTGGCCCAGACCGTCTTCTTGTGTGCATCAACACTGTTTTTGCCCAGCATGGCGCAATTAGCAGCCGGACGGGGCTGCCACAGCGTGTTGGCAAAGGCGTGAGAAGCCTTGAATGCACCCCAGGCAGAAGTCAGCGCTACATCGGCGCGGGAATCGCGGCCCACATACACATCTTCCAGCAGGGTGATAACAGTCTCGCCACCAACAAGGGACACATCCACATCTACACCCTCAATCGTTGCTGTACTGAGGTCAACCTCCTGGTTGAAGATGATGAACTTGGAACCGGCCTTGAC
>JAFZGH010000193.1 GCA_017555465.1 Akkermansia sp.
CACCTGCAGGCGCTGCGCCGTATTCAGCGCAATCAGCACATTACCAGGCTGCTTCTGGTACGCCTGCGGCACAATCGTGCTGCTCGCCAGCTTATCAGCCACCTCCAGCAACTGCGGCAAATTCTGAAACGCCGTCAGCACACCATTACCAGGACGAATCGTAATCTCATTACTCATAGTAAAAACCTCCTTCCTTACTTGCTCAGAACATCCATCAGCCCCTTAAGAAATTCGCTCTTTTCAGAATCCTTGATTGAGCGCCCCCACCATTCACCCAGCACAGCAAGAGCCTTCGGGTTATACTCCATCCCATCCTTTGCCAACTGAGCAAAAGCCCCGTTCAGCATGCTGAGCACACTTCTCTTGCGAGAAAGCACATTCAGACCATCAAACTCCATCTGAGTATGCACACCCTTCATATCCACAACAGCCAGCACACCCGGCTCATCCATCTCAATTTCATGCTTCACCAGCATGTCGCGAACCTGGCTGAACTTCAACTTCCCGCAGCAGGAACCCTGCTGCGCCGACTTCTTATTTTTGTTTTCGTTAAACATAACAGTGTAAAGTTGCCAGCTTGCATACGGCCTGGCTGGCGCAGGTGTTATTACGCAGGAACCCCGGAAGCCCGCACCGTAGCCCACGGGCCCCAGGCAAAGAGCGGCAGGGAATCGAACCCTGCACATCAGGTTGCCAGAGCAACCCTCCAGGAGCATAGCCCCCGCACTCCCCGCTGCATTTAGCCCGGCAGCGAACGGTCAGGTACTGTATTGGCAATTCTCTCGAATGAAAGAGATCCCGCTGCGGGGACTCGAACCCCACCCAGGCCACGCACCAGGAAAATGCCCAATCCCGGCGCCTCCACGCGGTAGATTATCGGAAGCACATTTAAAGCCCGTGCCTCCACCCAGGCTACCAACATATATATATGGATAATACAGCAGCCCACACTATCACAGCGTTAGCCCAGAAACCGCCTCCATAGCGGAAGCCACGCCCGGGACTCGAACCCGGAAGAAAACTCCCTGACCCTCCTGCGACAATATTCATCCCTTACCTTATACAGCATCGCAGGTATCACAGCGCAGCAGAATTTCCGGGAACTTATTCTCTCGCTCCCCCGGTGGAGCGCAGGCAGCTCTCTACAAGCGCACAAACTAACCCTATAAAACCGCTTGAACAGAACCTATGTAAAACCAACTCACTCCTGCGGCACAAAAACGCGCCTCCTATCCAGCCTCCCCCATCTACGCTGACACGCCCGAACAAACCTCATCCTGCGAGTCTTCTCCCTGGCCTGTACCCTTTTCAGCAGCCCGCGCACATGAGCCCGGCAGTAAACCTTCAGAGCCTTCACACCAGATGCAGTCGCCACGCGCACCACCTCACCCTGCAAATACCCTTTCTGCTCATACCGGCACAACGAAGAATGACCCACCCCCAGAATACAGCACGCCTCATGCGTGCAGCACATACCCGTAGGCACCCCCTCATTCACCACAGGGCGCACAGAAAGAAACCTTTTCACCCCCTTGGCCTCCCAATACAAAAGCGGCGCACCACCACCCTGCTTCACAGTCACGCACTTCACCCCCGCCTTATGCAAGCCCGCGCGCACAGCCCGCCGCGTTACTCCAGCCGCAGCAGCCACCTCGCGAGTAGACAGCCACCCCTTCGGCGCAACATCCTTCACACATGACTTCTTCCGGCTGAACCCAACCAGAGACCTCACCTTATTCCCGCTCATACCATTCCCCCTTTCTCATCCAGCAACACGCGAACCTCCTCTGCCGTAGCCAGCACGCAGTTCGGATACCACACCCCATCATGCCAGACAACAGCCTGGAACACATCATCAACCCACGCCCACCGCAACTCCAACTCAGCCACAACCCTCCCGGCCGCCGTATCCGGAAGCCCGAACACAACCTTACGCCGCTCCACCTCCGATGCTATCGCCACCCTTCTCATACCTCAACCAATCAAACGCAGAACCAAATCCCACAGACCGGCCACCAGCAGCACAACCACCACCAGCGAGCCACCATACACCAACACCAACAGCAGAAAATACCTAAGAACCGCCAACCTCCGCTCACGCCGCTCCCGGCGCACACGCCTGCGCGTCCGGTCACCCCAGCTGGAATCCGCCTGCATCGCATACCCCGCCACGCGAGGAGCAGCCTTCGCCTCCTCCAGGGCGCATACAAGAGCCCCCATATCCTTAAACTCGCGGCCAAAACCAGTCCGCTTCAGCAGCCTCCTCTCAGCCCTACTCATCTTCTTCCTGGCCATAATCCGCTCAAAGACAAAACTCCGTGGCTGGGCTCATATTATACTCGCCCGTATGTGAATAATACCCATTATGCTCGTTATAAAACGCCAGCCATGCCTTATGCACGCCGCAGACATCCACCAGCTTAAAACGCACCATCCCGCCGCAGTCCGCGCAGCGCAAATCATCGTCACCCGACAGCCTGGCCAGCTCTGCACCATCATCCTCAATAGGAGGACAGCCGGCAAAAGATAAACTCAGCCATTCATTATCAACGTTGGGTAAAATCTTCCGGCCATCCAGACCATAAACACCATGGCCAAACGACTCGCAGCAGTGCTGCGACATATCAAACCCGGCAAACCGGTTGAGGTCGTCAACATAGTTTATCTTATCGCCATTATCGAAACACCGTAACATAAAATCAAATAGTCAATAGTAAATAGTCAATTACAAGTAGGCGGCAGCGTATTCTGCACCGGTTCATACCATGTCTCCTCGTGGCTAGGATAATCTGGGGAAGCACCGCTCCAGCCATCACCATCATCCGAACAAGCCTGCTCTGCAATCTGCGGTCCGGCCAGCACAAGAGCGCCAACCAGCACCAAGATTCCAACAACCTTCAGAAACGAATCCATAAATGACCTCCTTACTCTCTTGAAAACCCGCTCCGGACATGCACGCAGTCAACCAGGGCGCGGCGGAAATCGCGCACATTGACCAGTTGCATTCTGGGCC
>JAFZGH010000194.1 GCA_017555465.1 Akkermansia sp.
CCTGATGGCGCTTTGGCGTGCCAGGAATGCATAACTTTTCTGCCGCGTTCCTGTAAGGGAACGCGGCAGTTTGGATTCTGGAATGGTTTGGGAACTTAAGCTTCTTCTTCCTCTGCCTTGAAATTGGGGCGGGAGGTGATATAGAGGAAGATGAGGCCCACGCATACGGACATGCAGCCGTAGAGCACAAAGGCATTCACGCTGGCGGGGTCGCTCACCAGTGAGGTGAGGAACACGACAAGGAGGTTGCCCAGGGTGCTGGTGAGCATCCAGAAGCTGGAGACGATGCTCTTGAGGTTTTTGCCGGCGGCGGTGTAGGCGTATTCCAGGCCGGTGGTGCTCACCAGGATTTCGGAGAGGGTGAGCAGGAAGTAGGGAATGCACTGCCACAGGATGCTCAGCTGGGCGCCGGTATCTATCCGCTGCTGCAGGGCTGCCACGGCAGCATAGGCCACGCCTGCCAGCAGGATGCCTGAGCCCATGCGCTTGAGCGGGGCGCTCCAGCGGCCGATGTAGGGGTATACAAAGAGGGTGACCATCGGCACAAAAATCATGATGAGCAGCGGGTTGAAGCTCTGCATTTCCTCCGCGCCGAAACTGAACTGGAGGCTGCCCCAGCTCAGGTCGATGCTCTGCATCTGCTTGCCCTGCAGCACCCAGGTGGAGGCAGTCTGGTCATACAGACTCCAGAAGGGGATAATCATGAGGAATACCACCAGCACGCGGGCCAGGTTGCGCACGCCGCGCTGCTCGCTGGCGGTGAAGCGGGCGTTTGTTTCCTCGCGGCTGTCGAAAATCATACTGCCTGCGACTCCCAGGAATCCTTTCATGCCGGTGGCGGTGGCCAGCTTGAGCCCGGCCAGTGCCAGCACGATGATATAGAGCAGCAGGGCGATGAGCCCGCAGAGGGAGGCCATGATTTCGCTGGCGCCGCTCAGCGTGGCGAGCTGCGCTGCCCCTTCGTGTGCCCAGTTGCCGAGCAGCATCACGATGGGGGCGATGACGATGAATGCGGCAATGCCGATGGCGGTGTTCGTGGCGCGTGCAACAGCTTCACCGCCGAAGCGTTCGCAGGCGGCGGCTGCACCGCGGAATACACGGGTGAGCAGGGCGCGCAGGAACTCCGGCTGGGTGGGGTGCACGTGGTGGTATTTCTTGCGCCCCAGCCAGAAGATGAGTGTGGCGAGCGCCATGAAGATGCCGGGAATGCCGAAGGCCCAGCTGTAGCCCCAGTTCTGGCGCACCCAGGGAATGACCAGGAAGGAGAAGAAGGAACCCAGGTTGATGGCCCAGTAGAAGGCAGCATACAGGCGGGTCATGGTGGGGCCGTTCTTTTCATCTTCCGGTACCTGGTCGCCTACAAAGGCAGAGACGCAGGGCTTGATGCCACCCGCACCCACGGCGATGATGCCCAGACCGGCAAAGAGCACCCACTTGCGGGCCTCCGTATCTCCGGCGAAGTCGGCCATGGCCAGCACGGCATTGCCCAGGCAGTAGAGCAGGGAGATGGAGATGATGGTGCGGTAGCGCCCCAGGAAGCGGTCTGCCAGCCAGGCACCCAGCAGCGGCAGCAGGTAGGTGCAGGCGATGAAGAGGTGGACTACTTCGGTGGCTTCGTTCTTAGACATGAGGAGCATCCCCGTCATGTAAGCGACGAGGATGCTCCGCATACCATAGAAGCTGAAGCGTTCGCAGGCCTCATTGCCTACGATGTATTTGGTCTGTGCAGGCAGGGCCATAACGAATCGTGTGTTCCTGGTTTACTGTTGGTTATTAAGCTTGATGTGCTCGGAGAGCTGCACGTTGTAGCGGGTGTAGGAATCGTGCAGCCAGTCGAGCAGCACATTGCCACGCAGGCGGGTGTTCTGGGCAGGAATGTACATGAAGGATTTCATGGCCGTGTACTGGGCGCTGGTTTCCACGGTGCGGCCGGTCACGCCGGAGATGCGGGTGCCGCCATTGAGTGTGACCATGGGGGCAAGCTTGCCGCTGGGCACGCTGATGAGGGCCTGGACTTCAAGTCCCATGGGCAGCCCCTTGTGGGAAATACCCAGGCCCACCGGGCCGAAGTCTTCCACGATGGCGCCGTGTTCGGTGGCCTTGGCAAAGGCAGCGTCGATGCCGCCTTCTTCGCAGGCCTTGGTCATTTCTTCGTACAGCTTGTTGGAGGCATCTGCCAGAGCGTTGGTCACGCGCTCTGCCTGCAGGTCGGCAGCAGCGGCAGCCTTGGCTGCTTCAAATTCCAGCACGCTGGGCTGTTCGATGGCTTCCACGCGGATGAAGGCGAGCTTGCCGTCAGCCGTGGGGAAGTAGCCACGCACCTGGCGGATGGTGGGCAGCTCGTCATCGGTGCCGGCGGCCTTGGCGGCTTCGAACTCGGCCACAGCGGGGGCGGTGTCCACCTCGTTGAAGGCGATTTCAGCCAGGGTGGTGGTGTTGCCGTTGTGTTCCACCTGGGTGCGCATGGCCTCGGGGGCATCCGCCAGGGTGCAGAGCGCAAAGGTGGTGTGGCTCTTGCCTTCGGCGTTCAGGTAGGTGAAAGCCTCGTTTTCCGGATTTTCAGCAGCGGCGGCGAGCTTCTGGTCAAAGCCCTTGCCGTTGGCCTGGGAAAGGTCCTGCATCAGGATGTCTGCCGTAGCCATGAGTCCATCCAGGCTTGCGCCTTCTGCCGGGGTGAGGGTGTACACGGAAACAATGCGGCGCTCGGTGCTCTTGTAGTTGTCCTTGTGCTGCTCCCAGTAAGCCTTCAGCTCTTCATCCGTGGCTGCGGCGGGGGCGGGCAGGCGGTCCTTGGCCAGCCAGGCGGTCTTGCCGCGCATCTGCTGGTTCATCACATCCACCAGGTCGCTGGTGCTCTTGTTCTGCAGTTGCAGGCCTTCCGTCATGAGGTTGCCCACGGCCTCCCACACCATCATATCGGCAATCACGCTGCGGAATGCTTTTTCCTGCTGGTTGTTTGCGGCGCCGTTGCGGAAACCGGTCATGCGCTGGTAGAGCTCCTGGTCGAAGCTGCCGTCTGCCTTCTTGAACACGGGCATGGCCTGCAGGTAGGTATCCACCTGTTCCTTGGAGGGGGAAATACCCAGCTCGCGTGCCTGTTCCTGAATCACGGCACGGTTCACGGCCACATTCACGGCGCTGTCATCAGCAAAGCCATAGCTCCAGCTCTGGTAAATGCCGCCCAGGAACTGGAGGAAGGCGTCATATTCCGGGTGCTCGGTTGTCCATGCCTGCAGGGCAGCCATCTCGGTGTCATCCAGCTCCTCGTTATCGTTCTTGTCGAACATGGTGCGCAGCTTGCTGCTGGTGTTGTTGTGCAGGGTTTGCACATAGCTCTGGCCGGTTTCGCCCAGATTGGCGGTTTCGGGGTAGGAATACCCGGTGCCGTTCACCTGGATGTAGTAGTCCTTGACAAACATGTTGCCGCGGTCACCGTAGTCCATCATCAGCAGGCCCAGACCAACGCCGGCCACCACGATGAGTACGAGAAGCGAGTTTTTGCGGATGAATTCGAGTGCGCTCATGGTAAATTCGTGCTAATGCGGCTATTCTACGCTTTTCCCCCACCGTTGCAAGCTAGAAAAGCGCCCCGCTGTGTCAGTATCGGTTTGCATCGGGCTTCC
>JAFZGH010000195.1 GCA_017555465.1 Akkermansia sp.
ATAAATTTCCGCTCGCGATGCTCGCCGGTAAATTACAATTTACGTTGCCTTTCTAATGAAGCCGACGCGTAACTTCGGTTCTTTAATCACGTTAGCATGTTTTGACGAACATATCCACCAGCAAATCTGAAACAGGCCCAGTTGTGCATCGGCGGCTCTCTTTTTGCTTGCCGAATGCCCCGGCAGAAGGTAGAATACCCGCGTATGATGAAACGCGCTTTCTTTGTTCTTGCCGCGGCTCTGCCGGCGCTGGCTACTGAACTTCCCCCTGCCATTCCTGATACACCCATCGAGTATACGGATGTTACCTACGATACCGGGTACTCCGATTATGATGTCTACGCGGGTGATGCCTATGCCCCGGCGGCTGCCCCCATTGCGGCGGCTTCTTCTGCCCGCCGTGGCTGGGTGAATGTGAATGCCTACACATCTGATTACGCCGTGCGCGGCATGGGTGTGCGCAACTCGCTCAGCAAGATGGGCTATTCCTCGGTAGATGCTTCCTACACCCTGCCGAACCGTAATTTCCTGAGCATGGGGCTTCACCAGCGCATCAGCGGCGCATACGGCATCATCTGGGATAAGACCAGCGACCTGTACTCCCCCCGCATGGGCCGCCTCAGCTATGCCGTGGGCAAGGAAATCTTCCCGAATCTCGTGGCCGAGCTGGGCTACACCTACCGCCACGGCGGCCTGGAGGGCTACATGGCCCGCCATTACGATGGCGTTTCCCACCACTCCACGCACGAGCTCAACCTTACCTTGGCCTACAATGACTACCAGAAGGGCTTCTTCGGCAAGTTTGAAACCGGCCTGGGCTTCTATGGGCTCACCGGGCTGTACTTCGATATTGAAGCCGGATACCGTTTTACGGATGTGTTCACCCGCGGCAATATCGGGGCAGATGTGGAGCTTTCCCTGGGCGTGGCCCCCTCCTGCGGATATTGGGGAGACGATGTTGAGGGCGTGGATGCCTGGCGTATCAAGGCCGCCCTGCTGCCGTATTCGCACACCGGCCGTTTCGGTCGTGATGCCCGTTTCTACGTGAAGCCCTGGGTGCAGTGTTCCTGGTCCGGCAGCAATGCCGCCAAGATTGACCGCGCCACTGGTGGAGCCGGCCCCATCGACCATTTCCTCATCACTGTGGGCCTTGATTGCGGATTTAATTTCTGATACCGCAAAAAAAGCTTGCATGGGGCGCTGCACTCGTGTAGAATGCCCCCGCAACCCGCCGGATTAGCTCAGTGGTAGAGCACCCGATTTGTAATCGGACGGTCGTCAGTTCGACCCTGACATCCGGCTCTCAGCCCGCTCCTGTGTACCAGGAGCGGGCTTTGTTTTTCCTGTTAACGGCCGCTGACTGCCCTTTTGAAATTGACAATCTGTGCCACCGGGTGCATAGTATAGAGTATGAGCCAGCCTGAATTCCTAGCCGCACGCGATATCAACAGCCGGGCAGAAACCCATGCCTCTTTCTCCATTCCGGTGAGCACTGGTAACCCTGTGCTCGATGCGAATCTGTACGACCTTTCCCACCGTTTCTGCGGGGAGCATGCGCCCGATACGGTGCTGCAGATGCTCTCCACCGTCATGAATGCCGCTGCCAGTGGCCTGGGTGAGCACGACCTTGAAATCATGAACCGCGCCATGGAGGAAATGTTCCGCGCAGACAAGATGTTCCTCCCTTATGAGAACCGACGTAAGATTGCCTGTTTCGGCTCGGCCCGCATCAAGGAGACTGACCCCAGCTACATCCAGGCCCGCGCCTTTGCAGATCTGGTCTCCAGCCAGGGCTACATGGTCATCACCGGTGGCGGCCCGGGGCTCATGCAGGCCTGCAACGAGGGCGCCACGGAGGAAAACTCCTTCGGCCTCAATATCACGCTGCCGTATGAGCAGCACCCCAACCCCATCATGGCCGGGAGCGAGAAGATGATGAATTTCTACTACTTCTTCACCCGCAAACTCAATTTCCTGAAGCAGAGCGATGCCCTGGTGGCCTTCCCCGGCGGCTTCGGCACCATGGATGAGATTTTCGAGGCCATCACCCTCATCCAGACCGG
>JAFZGH010000196.1 GCA_017555465.1 Akkermansia sp.
GCCCACAGGTTAATCCAGTCGATGATGGTGAGCGCATCCTGCGTATTATCGCGGAACATCTCAGCCAGGCGGCGGTAGATGCGGGGCGCACGGCGCGGCAGCTTGAGCCCGCCGGGCAGCACGCCCATGGTCTTCACACCGCGTTCAATCGCCTTATCCATGGTATCATAAATCTTGCGGATGCGGGAGCGCAGCTCCATACCCGTGGGGAGCGCCATCTCGTTGCAGCGCACCACCGCGGCAATGGTCATGTTCTCGCTCTTGCAATACCTCAGCAGCTCGGCGCAGGAATCAAAGGGATACGGCACCACCGGCGGAGGATCCGGCAGTTCCTCCATTTCATCAATACGGCGGATAGCGCCGCCGCCAATGGAGAAATAAACATCATCCGCCAGCCCCTGTCCCGCCGCACCGTACGCACAGCAGCGCATGCCGTTCGCATGCTCCGGCAGCGTTATGTCCTTTTCCAGCACCACATCCTGCATAGCGCTGAATGAAATCGGGTGCGTACCATTCAGCAGCAGCTTGCCCTCGGTCGCCAGCGTAGCAATCGCCGGAGTGGCAGACATCTCCATCCTCTCGGCATCCAGCCCCAGCAAGCCGTACACCACAGCGCCCGGCGTGCCGTGTCCCACCCCGGTAAGCGCCAGCGAGCCATACAAGTACACCTTCACCTGCACCACCTGCTCCAGCACGCCTCGTTCTTCCAGCTCGCGGGCAAAACGCGCAGCGGCACGCATCGGGCCCATCGTATGGGAGCTCGACGGACCAATACCAATGGAAAACACATCAAAAAAGCTGGTGTACATGCCTGCAAATTACACCCGGATAGCGCGCATGTCAAGCGGCGGTCACGTCTTTTCGCAATTCGGAATGATGTTTCTAATTTGCTGACAAATTCAACCTTTCCACTTCTGCAAACCCATGGCTAGAGCGTCATGTCGCGCACGCTATCGTATTTTTTATGCGACTATATGTAAATTATTAAAAAAGCAAGTGTTACGCTCAACAGATCTCAAAAAAGAACAAAAGTCTAACATTCTGCATTCCCGAGAAAATATTCACTATCAAAGAATAACGCACTTTACCCTGTACATCGCATAAAAAATACGATAACATACCCGTATATGGGAGAAACTAATAACCAGGACTCATCAAGAAACTACAAAATTCAATACCTGAGAGCGCTTGCCATTATAGCAGTTGTCCTCATCCACACCTGCCCGCTGGGGCTTTGGCAGGTCGTTTGCCGCCCTTTTCTGAACTTTGCCGTTGCTCTGTTTCTGTTCCTGTCAGGTTTTCTCACGAGCCCACCTGATGGCTCATGGTTACCATTGTATAAAAAACGAATTTTCCGTGTATTCGTCCCCTATATTATATGGAGCATCATTTACACCCTGCCGAGCACAAACGCATTCAGTTACATTTACAATCTGATAACTACCAATTCATCAGGAACGCTATACTACATCTTTGTCTACATACAATTAACCATATTGGCTCCCCTGCTTATCAGGCTGTCTAAATCATCTATCTGGTGGATTGGAATTTTCTTAACACCTATAGCTTTTATGCTGGATTGCAGATACCTCGAATGGTGGACTGACTATGAAGGCATACACAAGTACCTTAAATTACTTCGAGGAGTAAGCTGTTTCACATGGATTTCCTTCTATTATCTCGGCATCCTTATACAAAACAGACCTTTCACCGTCTCCTGCAAAACAGGAATACTTCTTCTTGCACTTATTGGCTCCCTCCTTATACAAACGGCAGAAGGCTATGCTATGCATCTGAATGGAATTGTTAACTGTGGAACTCAGGCAAAAATATCAGCATGGTTAACGAACATCATTTTCATGATGATAGCCTGTACCTTTATCACAAAATGGGATTTCACCACCAAAAGCAAAATCATGGAATTACTTGGAAAATATTCATTTGGAATATACCTGATCCACATTCCAATCATCAGAATAATTGGCTATCAAACATTTGTTTCTTTCCCGACCGGCATCCGCTCTATTGTAGTTTTAGTACTCAGCCTAGTACTAACCATTCTCTTATCTACCTTATGTGGTAAAAAGATAACGAGATACCTGGGATTAAGTTAATCCCAGACACCACAAAACCCCGCGATGGCATTGCCTCCGCGGGGTTTTGAGAATTTATTAGAAACAATTGTCTCACAGAGTCTTCAGCTCGGCAACAGCTGCTTCGAGCGAAGCGACATCCTGAATGGAAATCACCTTGGCTTCCTTGCAGATGCGGCCCATCATGCCGGCCAGGGTATTACCCGGGCCCATTTCAATGAAGAGGCGCTCACCCTTTTCGATGAGGTCCTGCATGCAGGCAGCCCAGCGCACGGAACCGCACACCTGCTCGCCCAGCATGGCGCGCACATCCTCCGGGCCGGTTACGGTACGAGCCTCGAAGTTGCAGTATACGGGCACAGCGGGAGTGGTCATGGGTGTAGCCTCCAGCTCGGGGCGGAGCGCCGTCTGGGCACTCTTCATGAAGCGGCTGTGGTAGGCACCCGCCACATTGAGCTTCTTGGCGATTTTGATACCGGCAGCCTTGGCACCGGCCACGGCCTTGTCCACACCCTCCACCGAACCGGAAACAACCGTCTGACCGGGGCAGTTGTAGTTAGCTACGTCAATATCGCACTCGGCAGCCAGGTTCGCCACGGCTTCATCGCTGCCGCCAATCATGGCAGCCATGGTGCTGGGGGCAGCCTGGCAGGCTTCCTCCATGAGCGCACCGCGCTTCTGCACCAGCTTGAGGCCATCCTCCATGCTGAAGGTGCCGGCTGCAGCATGAGCGGTGAACTCACCCAGGGAAAGACCGGCAGCGGCCACGGGTTCGATATCCACCAGGCTGCTGAGCACCTTGTAGATGGCCAGGCCATGCAGATACAGAGCCGGCTGGCAGTTGCAGGTGCGGGTCAGCTCTTCATCCGGGCCTTCAAACATCACCTTGGTGAGGGAATAACCCAGCGCGGCATCTGCCGCATCCATCATCTCGCGGGCTGCGGGATACGCATCATAAAAATCCTTACCCATGCCCACTTTCTGGGCACCCTGACCGGGAAAAAGAAGTACTGCTTTCATCGTAAATATGGCGGTCTCACGCCGCTACCATGGAGCATACACACAAGCATGAACCGGGTCAAGAAAAATCAACCACTGCCGCTTTTAAGGCTGTTTTTTTGCCATACCTGCGGAATTCGGGTTGCCAAAGCAGCAATTTTAGTGTAGACTACCGCGCTTTTTTGTGCCTGCAGAAAAGCCAATTTAACAAAACACAAACAAACGAACATGACCCCCGAGATATTATTCTGGATAGTGCCGTTTGCATCCGTCGTCGCGCTGGTATTCGCAGCCAAGTTCTTCTTCGACATGAAGAAGGCCGACGAGGGCAACGACCGCATGAAGGAGATTGCGGGCTATGTGCGCGAAGGCGCCATGGCTTACCTGAAACAACAGTACAAGATTGTTTCCATCTTCTTCGTCATCATCGCCGTAGTATTCGGCATCATGGCCTATTATGGTCTTCAGAACAACATCGTGCCCGTTGCTTTCCTCACCGGTGGTATTTTCTCCGGTCTGGCTGGTTTCATTGGCATGAAGACGGCAACCTACGCTTCCGGCCGCGTGGCCCAGGCCTGCCGCGATGAGAAGGACGGCCTCAACAAGGGCCTTCAGCTTGCTTTCCGTTCCGGCGCCGTGCTCGGCCTGACGGTGGTAGGCTTTGGTCTGCTCGACATCTCTGCCTGGTACCTGATTCTGGACAACACCGGTCTGGTGGCCGCAGAGGGCATCAGCCGCCTGACCCAGATCACCACCATCATGCTGACTTTCGGCATGGGCGCTTCCCTGCAGGCACTCTTCGCCCGTGTGGGTGGTGGCATCTACACCAAGGCTGCCGACGTGGGCGCTGACCTCGTGGGTAAGACCGAGTACCACTTCAACGAAGACGATCCCCGCAACCCCGCTACCATCGCCGACAACGTGGGCGACAACGTGGGTGACGTGGCCGGCATGGGCGCTGACCTCTACGAGTCCTACGCTGGCTCCATTCTGGCCTCCGCCGCTCTGGGTGCAGCCGCTGCTGCCACCGCCGGCTGGGCATACGAGACCGGCCTCCAGCTGGTCATGGCTCCCATGATCATCGGTGCCGTGGGCGCTCTGCTTTCCATCATCGGTATCTTCCTGGTACGCACCAAGCCCGAAGCCAACCAGACCCAGCTCATGGCTGCTCTGAACTTCGGCATCAACTTCTCCGGTGTCCTCATCGCCCTGGCTTCCGCCGGCATCCTTTATGCCCTGGGCATCGACAACTGGCTGGGTCTGTGGGGCTCCATCGTCATCGGCCTTGTGGTTGGCATCGCCATCGGCAAGGTGACCGAATACTACACCTCTTTCGAGTTCAAGCCGGTGAAGTTCATCGCTGAAAACGCCACCACCGGCCCCGCCACCGTGATTATCTCC
>JAFZGH010000197.1 GCA_017555465.1 Akkermansia sp.
CCACAGCGAATACAAGATTCAGAAAGAACTTTTTGAATTGCTGCGAGATGCCGGAATCAACCTTCACGCCCGCAATAAGGCCGGCATGAACGCGGCTGAACTGAACTGCTGCCTGTACTGGCCCTACAAGTTTCTGGAAAAGGAATTCGCAGAAGCCGGCGTGCCGGTTAGCCTGGGGGCGCAGCTTTCTGCCGCAGCGGCCAGGAGCGACCTGGCCGGGGTAGAGCGCCTGCTCCAGCAGAAAGCCGACCCGAATTACCACCAGGCCAACGCACTGCGCCAATGCATCGGTATTATCACCGATGGGCCAAAGAAGAACGAAGTCCTCATCGCCTCCCTGCTGTTGCAGGCCGGGGCTGACCCGAACCTGTGCGGCGCTACCATCATGTTCCGCGCCATACACAGCAACGCCCGGCAGCTCGTACCCCTGCTGCTGCAGCATGGCTTCCGCGTGCGTGATTGCAAGGCAGAGCACGCCAGCCACATGCTGGAGTGGCTGCTGGTGCATCACAGCCCGGCAATCGTAGAGATAGCAGACCTCCTCATCTGCCACGGCGCCGTGCTTGATGACACGCACTGGTATTCCTGGCCCTTCTTCTGCCACCTGGTGACAGATGGAACCGGCAGTTACCAGGATATGCAACTTGCCCGCCACCTGATTGAACTGGGGCTGAACCCGGCCCGCCAGAACGAGGACGGCAAGACAGCCCTCTCAATTGCTGTGGAGAAGAAGCTCGGCTATGGCATCCGCCAGATACTGGGTAACCCCGCAGCCGTGCTGGCCGAACGGCAGAAGAAGGCCCGCGAGGTGGACGCAGCCGGGCGCACTCAGCTCATGCTGGCCGTGGCAGATCCGCACCAACCCGCCATCGAGGTATACAAGTGGCTGCGCTGCGGGGTGGATGTGAATGCCCGCGACGCACAGGGACGCACCGCCCTTTTCTACATCAACTCCTTCTGCCCGCAGAAAGCCCTGAAAGCGAAGCTGCTCATCGAAGCAGGGGCAGATGTGAACGCTCGCGATGCCCAGGGGCTCACCCCTCTGCTGGCCCTACCCTACGTGCACGACCTCCGCATCCCGCAGCAGCAATCCTGTGCCCCCATCATCCGCCTGCTGGCAGAAGCCGGGGCCGACCTGAACGCCAGCGACCCCGAAGGCTGCACCCGGCTGGAGCGCATGCTGCGCCGCAGTGATACCCTCAGCCAGCACGATTTTGAATGCGTATGGCTGCTCCAGAAGCTCGGCTGCAGCCACCGTCCGGAGTGCTCGAAAAATTAAGACTTCAATGTCCTCTCACCCCTGCATCCGAGCCATCGCAGCACTGTGCCTCGCAGCACTGGGGCTGAATAGTTGCCAACTGACAAAAATTACAGAGACTGAAGAAGAAATACCAGTAATTTACGTCAAAGAAGGAGAGATGCCTATTCTCGATTTTTTCCTCTGATATTGGGTGCATATCCAGAAAATAGACCTCTTCATTATGAACGCTTTAACGGGCGACTGGCTTTAGTTGCTGTTTACAGTGGTGAGATAGTCGGTTTTGCCGATATGGACGTGGCCCGTGCTTATTTGGATAGGCTCTATGTGCACCGTGATTATGACGAGACATAGGAACCGCCCTTTGCGATGCACTGGAGGCGGCTTGTGCAGTCGAGAGCACGATAAGTGTGCATGCTTCCCTGACAGCGAAGCCGTTTTTATCTATCAAGGCTATCGTGTCCGAACTCACCAAACAGTGCAATGCCGAGGCGTGTCGATGGATAATTTGCTGATGTACAAGTACCAAACGTAACCTTGGGACTGCATTCTTGCGGCTTGACCCTCTTTGATATATTATGAATCATTGCGCATCTGTTGAGTTAGATTTGCCTTTATTGCGACCATCTGCGATCCAAACCCGAATTCGGCAAGCGCAGTAAAAATTAAAAACCTCCTAAACCGTTAAGATTTAGAAGGTTATAAAAATGGAGCATAGGGGATTCGAACCCCTGACCTGTTGCGTGCGATGCAACCGCTCTACCAACTGAGCTAATGCCCCGAGTGTGGTGTTGACGGCGGGATTTTACTCCTGCGCGGGGGACAGTGCAAGGATAATGTGATGAAAATTTTGTCAGTATGCTATAGAGGGAAGTTTCCGGGGAGCTTTATTGCGCGTAGCTGTGCATGGATTCGATGCGCGGCAGCAAGTTGACGACCAGGAAGGTGATGATGACGGCCGAAAAACCAAGCAGGAGCAGCGGTCGGCGCCAGCTGGCAAAGGCGGGATGGCGCTCCACGTGCAGGTATATGAGGTAGAGGCTCCAGGTGAGGAGTGACCATGCTTCTTTGATATCCCAGGCCCAGTAGCCACCCCAGGCGGCATCTGCCCAGAGGGCGCCGCTCCACAGGCCAAAGGTCATGAAGGGGAAGGAGAGGCGGACTAGGGCATCTGCGGCACGCAGGCGAGTTTCACAACGCCGGGAGGCCAGGGTGAGCAAGGCGGCAACGGTCATGAGCCCGTAGGAGACGACATAGGCGATGACGTGTGGTGCAAACCAAGGGGATTGCAGAGCGGGCATTTGTCGCCAGGTGGCTTGCAGTGGCATGCAGAGTGCGCCGATGAGGGCGATAGCAGAAGCAGCGGCTAACCAACCGGTAAGATCAAGTCCGCGGCAGCGCCGCAAATAGGCAGCTGCAGGCATCATGACGAGGGGGAAGAAGGCTAGTACATGCCGCATGTTGCCAAAGGGGGGGGCCTGCGCCAGTACCCAGTCTGCCCCGAAGAGGAGGAGGGCTGCTACCCAGGCGGCAGCAAAGGCGTGGCGGGTATCCCCTGCCCGGTTGCGCGCTGCGGCTGCCACACTGAGCAGGCAGAGCAGCAGGGCGAGGATGGTGAGGGTGTAGACGAGGGTTATCATGGCTGTTCGCCCCCCTTTCTCCACCAGCACCAGACGGTGGTGCAAATGATGATACCCACCATGCCGCAGAGCGCGGCGAAGCGGCCAGGAGCGCGCCGGGCTTGCAGGAGCACTTCGGTCTGCTCCCCTTCCGTGCGGTAGGAGCTGAGGGTGAAGCGCCAGTCTTTGCAGGCAAAGGGGGTGTTGACTCGCAGTTCTGCCTTGTGGGTTTCGGGGCGGCCGCGGTGATCGGTAAAGGCGACGATGTGTGCACAGTAGTCGCGCACGGTGGCGGGGTTCTGCACCAGCACGCGCATAGGCTGCCCGGGTATCATGAGGAAGGGGTGCGGCATGCCGGGGGCTTGTTTCAAGGCTCTTACCGGCCAGCGTTCCTGCCCCAGGTGGAGGGTATCGCCGCGGCGTTCCACCTGCTGCATGGGGCCGGGGCGGCCATTTTCAAAGGTGTAGAGGGAGTAGGTGGCATCGTCGTAATGCTGCACCACAAAATCATCCACCCGCAGGCGGAATCCCAGGGGATAGGAGGTGCCATCCTCTGCGCGAAGCTCGGTGAGCTCGGTGCGGGCATCGGCCGGGAGAGTTACAGGGACGCGAATTTCATAGATGGCATCGACCATGGCGCCGATGCCGAGCAGAGCGACAGCCCAGTGTGCGCCGGAAAGCCAGAGACGCCGCGTATTCATGACACGGTAGCAGAGGAAGCCGAAGACGGCCATGAAGACAACGCCGGTGAGAGCAACGCAGGCCATACCCACAGCACCTGCCCACATGGGGCCGCCGATGCGGGCGTATTCGAGGGCTTTGGCGCCGTATTGCCCGAGCATGCAGAGCCCGGTGGTTGCGAAGAAGAGGAAGATGAGCCCGAAGATGAGTTGCCCGCGTCTACCTGTGGCGAGACGCCAGCCGCCCACAATGCAGAGCAGGATGGTAATTGCACCCAGCAGCCAGGTGGCGCCGCTGGTATAGACGCCGGGGGCGCTCACCAGGGGGAATGCCCCTGCCAGCAGCAGCACGCATGCGGCCCCCAGTGCCATGATTCCGCCTTTAAGCCAGGGTGTCATGCGTTACCAGTGGAAGGCGAAATTGAATGTGCCGAAGACAGTATCATCGTGCTGGGAACGGAAGTTGCGGGTGCGGGCCACCATGCCGGCATAGTAGTCGATGCCGCGGTGGCGCAGGCCGAAGCCCAGCTGGGCTTCGCCTACCCAGGGCTGGCGTCCGCAAGTGCGGTCGAAGTCGTGGAATACGCCTCCATCGATGAATAAATCGCGGGCCACGTATTTCACAGAACCGCCAGCGCGCACATACCAGGAGGTTGCGGTGGGGTCGTAGTCGTTCTTACGCAGCAAACCCACGCCGAAGTTACCGGCACTGTTGCCTACGAGCTGCATGCCAGGCGGCAGATTGCGCCCCAATCGGAAGTAGGCGCCTGTCTCTGCAGCGATGGATACGGTGCCCAGTTCTTCGCGGGTGAAGAAGGTAGCATCCGTCTGCCAGCCGCCGGGAGTCGTGGTTTCAAACCAGGGAAGGCGGTAATCCTGGCGGGCGGTAAGCTGGAAGGTGACTTCAGCGGGAATCTGGTCGTCCCAGCCTTCCCAACGCTCGATACCGCAGGTTTTGTGAATCAGGTCCTGAGCATCGAAGGCCAGCGATGCTTTGCCGGTGGTGCCGAGCTGGAATTCCACGCTGCTGCCCACACATTCGCCGGTGTAGAGATGCGCCACCCCCAGCGCGAGATACCCCGCATAGGGGTGTTCGCCCGACACGGCATGGCGGGTATGGGTTGCGGGGGTGTAGATATTCTGGGTCAGGCTGAGGCCAAATGCATGTTCGGGCATTTTTGCCAGATTCTGCGCGTAGTCGATGCGGGTGGCATGCGTGTAGTTACAATCGCTGCCAAAGGCGGAATCATTCTCCATAAGGAAACGGAGATGATGCCGCGGGTGAGCGGTGTACCCCGGCTCTCCCGGCTGGGGAATGGGGTTCATATAATCCACAGCTACGCTGGCAGCTGCCATTGTCATCCACGGAATGAGACTCATAACGCAAGTGGTATACCCCTAACAGCAGGGTTTGTCAATGCTAAAAGGCTGTTACGCGCTTTGCTGTTCACAAAGGGAAATAACGCTGTACAAGAGGTTCCTGTACAGCAAAAAGAGCATCCCGGTCAGCAGGTTCGTAGTCCAGATACCCATGCAGATGCGTGAGACCATGCACCATGTAGCGGAAGAGTTCTTCCTCGCGGGGCAATCCATGAGCCACGGCATAGGTGGCAGCCGTATCGCAGCTAACCAGCACTTCTCCATAGGGGAAAGTGATGGCATCGGTCGCAGTGGGGTCGTCCAGGAACTCACCGTGCACCTCAGCAATAGTGGGGTCATCCACGATGGAGATTTCCACCACCTCCAGGCCGGAGAGCACATGATCCGGGCCCTTCGGGGCAGCCAGCAGCTCCGGCAGCAGGCGTTGCAAAGCCTCACGGAAGCGCTCTGCCAAGGCTTCCGTGACCCACTCGTTTTCCACATTCACATAGATTTCAATCGTCGGCTGCATCACTAGTCTCCTCTCGTTCACGGCGTTTGCGTTCCTTGGCGGCCGCACGGGCGGCCCGGAAAAAAGACTGAAACTGCTCCAGGCACATTTCTCCCAGCACCCCGCCCTGCACAGCACATTTGTGGTTGAGCGGCGGGTTTGAATCCAGCAGGTTAATCCAGCCGCCGCAAGCGCCGCCTTTCGGGTCGGGGATACCGAACACCACACGCTCCGGGCGGCAATGCACCAGCGCCCCGGCACACATGGGGCACGGCTCCTTGGTCACATACACGGTGCAGCCCTCCAGCCGCCAGTCACCCACAGCGGCTTCTGCTGCGGTGAGCGCCAGCATTTCAGCGTGGGCGGTGGCATCCTTGAGAGTTTCCACCTGATTCCAGCCGCGGGCAATAACACGGCCCTCTTTCACCACCACGCAACCGCAGGGTACCTCGCCCGCCTCGCGGGCTTTTTCAGCCTCGCGCATGGCAAGCAGCATAAATTGTTCATCCTCGGTCATGCCTGCTGCAGCAGAAACAAAAAGCGGCCGGCGGGCAGACAACCACCCCTGCCGGCCGCTTTTGCGGTTAAAGATATCAGAAATTACTTGATAGTGATACGCTCATCGTTATCCAGGATAGCCTGCAGCTCCGGCCAGCCTTCCTCGGTCTGGTTCTGGAACATGTGCAGGTACACGGAAACGGCACCGGCGGGGTAGGACTCGAACAGAGCATCCACAGCCTCCTTGAGCTTATCAGCATCCAGCGTCTCGGGCAGCACATCCACCACACCGTGGCCGTTGTGCTCAATACCCAGCTTCTCGATGAAGCTCACGAGCATACCTTCATGCTTACGAATCAGCCACACCTGCAGCAGGTGGTCACCGATGGTTTCGGCAGGCTTCCAGGCCAGCATCTTCTTAATCCATGCAAACTGCTCTGCCACGGGCTTCTGCTGCATGTACTGGGGACGCAGCTTTTTGAGAGCGCCAAGCTCACGAAGGGCAGCGCGGTACACGCCACGCTCCTGGTTGCGCATCCAGTCAAGGAAAGTATTGACGGTCTCGTCGTCGGACTTCTGGAAAATGGTGTAGGACTTCATATGCGGGAGAAAAAAAATCTGAATGTGGGAATACTAAATCACATCCCTGCCCGTTTGTCGAGTATAAGCTTAGACATAATTTGGCATCTGACACGGAATTTTCTTTGCAAAGGCAATCTATATGCTATAGTGTGAGACAAGATGAATCCTTTCCACATTCTTCGCTCCGCCTTCATGGCGGGCATCTGCATCGGCGTTGCCGGTTTTGGGTTTCTTTCGCTCAAATCCCAGGATCAATTTCTTGCGGGCTGTGTCATTTTCGCCTTTGCCCTTATTGCAGTCATCAGCTACCGGCTGTTCCTCTACACAGGCACAGCCGGCTTCATCCGGAAGCGAGAGTTCATTCCGCTGGCACTCGTACTGATTGGCAACATCATCGGCTGCGCCACTTTTTCTCTCTTCACGCGCCTGAGCTCCATGCCGCTGCAGGAGACAGCCCAGGCACTGCTGCAAAGCCGCCTTGATATGGGGCTTGTGAACGGATTCCTGCTTTCCATTCCCTGCGGCTTCATCATGACCACCGCCGTCATTCACTCCCGAAAGCGTAACAGACTGCCCATGCTCTTCGGTGTGCCGCTCTTTATTGTCTGCGGATTCCCCCACTGCATTGCCGATGCCTTTTTCTATGCCTGCGTACCGCTGGATTTCTGGGCTGCCCATATCTGGGAGATTCTTCCCTTCTATATTCTGATTGTGACGGGCAACTTCGTGGGGTGCAACTTCTACCGCTGGGTCATGGGAGAAAATCATTCGTAATCACCCCAGCAGCGCTGCCATATCCGCAGGCAGCGGGCTTTCCACAGAAATTTCGCGTCCCTGCCAGGGAAAAGTCAGACGGCAGGCGTGCAGCGCATGGCGCGGCAGCAGCAGGCGGCGAGCCAGCTCCTCCGTCCATCCGGTGGCAATGAAATCCAGATAGCAGGATTCATCGCCTCCGTAAATCTTATCACCCACGAGAGGGAATCCTACATACGCCGCATGCACACGAATCTGGTGCATACGCCCAGTGTACGGACGGCACTTCAACAGAGCCATACTGCCACAGCGCCGCAGCACCTCAAATTCCGTGCGGCAAGGCTTGCCCGATGAATGGCAGCACTGGCGCACATGGATGCGGGTTTCCGCCACCGACTCCATGCGGAGAATCGGTTCGGCACAGCAGGCGGACTCCCAGAGCGGCACTCCCTGCACCACGGCAAAATATTCCTTATGCAGCTGGCGGGCCTGCATGGCCTTGCCCAGCTCGCGGGCGGCCTCTGCATTCTTGGCCACAAGCGTAATGCCGCTCGTCTCGCGGTCCAGACGGTTAATGAGCGAAACCTGCCCGCCCGTCGCCACCTCATACGCAAGCAGCTCATGCAGTCCATGCCAGAGCGTGGGCTCGTTCTTTTCTCCCGTGGGGTGGGTGAGCAGCGGCGCGGCCTTATCCACCACCAGCACGCCGTCATCTTCATACAGCACGCGGAACTCCGGCACCACCGCTATGGGCATATCATAGCTCATGAAAAAATGGAAGGGTCAATCTCCACCCACTCGCCAGGCTCCAGGTTCAAATCTGCCAGCTTCAGCGGGCCGATTTCGATACGCTCCAGCGTCACCACCGGGGCACCCACCGCCGCCAGCATGCGGCGCACCTGGTGGTAGCGTCCCTCGTGCAGCGTGATCCGTCCGGCACATTCACCGAGAATCTCCAGCTCTGCAGGCAGACAAGGCGTGCGCTCCCCCTGCAGCAGAAACTCACCACTGGCAAACTGCGCCACAGCCTCCGTTGGCACCGGAGCAGAAGTAGTAAAAGCATATACTTTGGGCACATGGCGTTTCGGGCTGGTCTGGGCGTGTTCAAATGCCCCATCATCCGTCAGCAGCAGCAGTCCGCTCGTCTCCTTATCAAGCCGACCCACCGTATTCACGGCCGGATTCCGCCGCAGCCACTGCTCCGGCAGCAAATCGTACACCAGCTCACCATCCTCCTTATGACTGCACGTGCAGCCCAGCGGCTTGTTCAGCACCACATACAAACCGCCCGGAAACTCCACCGGCTCGCCATCTACCAGCACCTCATGAGGCTCTGCTTTCTCGCTTGGAGATTTCACCACCACACCATGACGGGTCACCCGCCCACGCTTGAGCCACTGCGCAACTTCGCGGCGGCTGCAATACCCGAACCGGCTCATCAGTGCATCTACTCTCATACCGCAGGCATTTTGCCACAAATTTTTGAAAAAACAAGATTGAAATCGCCGGGGTTTTGTGGTAGAAGTAATTCAGAAGCATTGGCCACCAATGTTACCTCGTTGCGTGGCGTAAATTTACTACAGCATTTCTCTTATGATTACACTCATTACCGAACGTCAGCTTGCAGCAGACCAGCAGGCACTTTGGAAAAAAGCCCTGCAGGCCGTACAAACCAAGAACTACAAGTACGCCGTCACCATTCTCAAAACCATCGTGAAGCGCGTCCCCGGATTCCTGGAAGGCCGCAAGCTTCTGCGTGCCTGCGAGGTAAAATCCACCCCGGAAGCTGGTCGTAAGGCCTCTCTTTTCGGCGGTCTGCGCGTCACTACCACCCGCCGCGACCCGGAGAGCGTGCTGGTCAACATCGAGGACGACCTGGAGCGCGACCCCTACTCCATTCCCGCAAACGAAGCCCTTTTCGCCGCAGCAAACGAGCTGAACCTGCCGGATATCGCAGCCTTTGCCATGGAAACCATCTGCCAGGGCAATCCCACCAACAAGAAGTACCTGCACCTGCTGGCCAAGCACTACATCCAGCACGAGCAGTTTGCCGAAGCCGCAGATGTCTACCGCCGCGTACTCAAGCTTGACCCGACAGATCCCGATGCCATGCGTGGTGAAAAGGACTGCTCTGCCCGCGCCACCATGAAGCAGGGCAACTGGGAAGGCAAGGGCGACTTCCGCACCAAGATGAAGAACGCCAACGCCACGGCCGACCTTGAAAGCGCTGATAAGATGGGCCTCACCCGCGCCGAGCTTGAAACGCGCCTGGCCCAGCTCTCCCAGCAGTACGCCGTGGACAACACCAATCTTTCCGTGGTGAAGGATATTGCCTCCGTCTACGAGCAGATGGAAGACTACGCTAACGCCCACTCCTTCTATGCCTACGCTTACCAGCTCAGCGGCTCTGCCGACGTGGCACTCAACGACAAGGCCATGGCCATGCACGAAAAAGCCATGCAGGCAGAAATCGAATACTACGAGCAGGTGCTCGCCGCCGACCCGACCAACGAGGAAGCAGCCGCAACCCTCGCCCAGCGCAAGGCCGAAATCGCCCAGGCTGTGGTAGCCGATGCCCGCGCCCGCGTGGAAGCCAACCCGACGGATGCCCAGCTGCAGTTCAAGCTCGGCCAGGCCCTTTTCGATGCCGGCGAATACACCGAGGCCATCCCCGCCCTGCAGCGCGCCCGCACCAACCCGAACATCCGCATCAAATCCATGCTCATGCTCGGCAAGTGCTACCACGCCAAGAAGATGGTGGACATGGCTATCCGCCAGCTGGAAGATGCCGACAAGGAACTGCTCACCATGGACGACACCAAGAAGGAAGTGCTCTACATGATTGGCGTGCTCTACGAAGAAGCCGGCAACAAGGAAAAGAGCATCGAAACCCTCAAAGCCATCTACGAAGTGGACTACGGCTACAAGGATGTGGCCGCCCGCGTGGAATCGGCCTACAGCTGAAGCCCCTTCCCCTGATTCACCCAAACGCCCCGGTGAGCATCACCGGGGCGTTTTTGCTTCTCGAAGCAGTGCCCGGATATCCTCCGGCAAATTATCCGGCAGGGTCTCCCCCGGGCGCAGGCGGGCTCCGCGCTCCGCAAGCAGTCGGATAAGGGCCACAGCATCGCACTGCTCCTGCGGCTGGCGGGCAGCAACCTGGGCAAGAGCCAGGTGAAGCGGAGAATCCTGCCAGTTCACCACGGCCGTAGGCGGCGTGAAATCCGGCTCAAAGCCGGCATCCAGCAGGATACGCGCAAGCCCCATCATATCACGCAGCGGCAATTTCTCCAAGGTAAATAGAAATTGCAAAGCCGTGCCACCCTCATCAGAATAGCAGACATCAGGTCTCATGGAGTCTTCCCGGAGAAGTTCCCGCAGCGACTCCGGTTGATTTTCCAGGCACAACATGCAGCAAATCTTATGTCGGCTATCAGGTGACGGCATGTACCCCTGCCGCAATGCCCACTGCGCCGCCTGCGGCGTACCACCTATGATGCCGAGCAGGATGGCATCTGACACGCTCTGCTCCAGATGAGGGCGCTGCAGATCGGGCTTGCATTCGCTCAGCCAGTCGAGCAACTGGTAGTGAGCCTCCGGCGACACGCATCTTTCACGGAATCTGCTGTATTCCGGGATATACTCCGCAGACAAAGCTTCAATAGCCAGCGTCCGCACCTTGCTTGAAACCGTCGGCATAAGGCTTTGGTATTCCGCATTCACATCGGAACCGCGTCTCACCAGCTCTCGAAACAATTCAAAGCGCTCCAGGCGCAACGCCCAGGCGGCCAGAGGCTCTCCACTGCGGGTCAACACATTTCCCTCCCCACTTTCCATAACGATATGCAGTGCTTCACGCGCCGGGGCAGCAAACTCTTTGTAATTAAGCGCAGCAGAAAGGAGATTTCCGGAACCGAAACAGGCATTGAGAGCCGGGACGAGCGGATGTCCCATTTCCTCCTCCCAGCTGAAGGCCGGCACTGCTGCCAGAATGCGGTTGTGGCGCAGCTCCTCATCCAACGCCAGCAAATCGGCGCGATGTTCCGCGCTCCAGCCCTCGTGACACTCAGGAGGTGCGCCCCAGGTCCAGCCGAAAACATAGGCCCGCGCTGCAACCAGCAGCGCAAACAGCCCGCAACTAAAGACCGCCAGCCAGCGCAACCAGCGGCGGGGCTTTTTCTGCTTCCTGTTTTCCTCATTCGCATTCATACCATCAGCATGTTAACAGTTTCCGGACCCTCCGGCAAGTTTTTTCCGCCTCGTTCAGCGCGCCGATTTTCCGCGCAGTGACGCGGATTTTACTTGACAAAAGCCCCGTTTTTCTGCCACTAATATAGACCAGCGAAGCGCCCCGGGCGCCAACAATTTTCCAACCATGTCCAAAACCCTCATCATAGCCGAGAAACCCAGCGTAGCCGCCGATTTAGCCCGCGTGCTGGGCAAGCAACTGGGAAAGTTCAAGAAAGACGATGCCAGCCAGAGTTTTTCGAATGACACCCTCATCATCACCTCGGCTGTAGGTCACCTGGTGGAGCAGAAAAAGCCGCAGACCGAAGACGGAAAGAGCCTTCCGTGGAAAATGGAATACCTGCCGGTGATGCCCACCAACATGGAGCTGGAACCCATCGACAAATCTGCCGACCGCCTGCGCAAGGTTCTCAAACTGGCACGCAGCAAGGAAGTAACCACCATCGTGAATGCATGCGATGCCGGGCGCGAAGGTGAGCTCATTTTCCGCAACATCATCCGCTACGGCAAGATTAAGAAACCCATCCGCCGTCTGTGGATGCAGAGCATGACCGATGATTCGATTCTGGAGGCATGGAACGAGCTCAAGAGCGATGAGGAAATGCTCAATCTTGCCGATGCCGCCGTGTGCCGCAGCGAATCTGACTGGCTGGTGGGGCTGAACAGCACCCGAGCCCTCACCTCCCTGCAAAGCGGCGTGGGCGGCTTCAATGTGACCCCCACCGGGCGTGTGCAGACCCCCACTCTGGCACTGCTGGCAGCCCGCCAGAAAGACATCCTTGCTTTCAGTCCGGAAACATACCACGAGGTGCGCGCCACCTTCACCGCCAAAGCCGGCAGCTACGAGGGCCGCTGGTACGATGCCGCCTGGAAGAAAGACGAAAAAGCCCCCCAACGCACCAAGGAACGCCTGTGGGATGCCGAAACCGCCGCCGCTATCGCCGCGCGATGTCAGGGGCGTCCCGGCACGGTCAAGGAAACCCGCAAACCGGTTTCCATGCCTGCGCCCCTGCTCTTCGACCTGACATCTCTGCAGAAAGAAGCCAGTAACCGCTTTGGTTTCTCTGCCCGCCGCACCCTGCAGATTGCCCAGGAATGCTATGAAAAGCACAAGGTGCTTACCTATCCGCGTACCGACTCCAAATTCCTGCCGAATGACTACCTGAAGGTAGCCACCCGCACCGTGGGTGCCATTGCCGACAACCTGCCCGAATTTGCCGGCTTTGCCAGCAGCATTCTGGAGAACCGCAGCGTGCGCCCCAACAAGCGCGTGTTCGACAGCTCCAAGGTAAGCGACCACTTCGCCATCATCCCCACGGGCAAATTCGTGAACCTTACAGGTGATGCCGCCCGCATCTTCACCCTGGTGGTGCAGCGCTTCCTGGGCGTGTTCATGCCCAATGCCGAATACGAAGATACCGAACGCATCACCACAGTGACCAGCCCTGGCGCAGAAGATTGCTTCTATACCCACGGCCGCGTAATGCTCTCTGCCGGTTGGCGTGCGCTCTACGGCCCGGACAAGCGCAAGAAGGACGAGCTCTGCCAGGTGGCCGCAGGCGAGAACGTGACCGCCAGCCAGGTGGAAGCCACAGCCGACCAGACCAAGCCCCCGGCAGCCTATACCGAAGCCACCCTGCTCACCGCCATGGAAACCGCCGGCAAGCTGGTGGAGGATGAAGACCTGGCCGATGCCATGAAAGAGCGCGGGCTCGGCACCCCCGCCACCCGTGCCGCCATCATCGAAGGCCTCATCACCCAGGAATATATTGCCCGCGAGGGCAAGGAACTCATGGCCACCCGCCGCGGCATGGACCTCATCGACCTGCTGGGCAAAATCGGCCTGAGCACCCTCTCCAGCCCGGAACTCACCGGCGAGTGGGAATACCGCCTCAAGCAAATGGAGAGCGGGCACCTCGACCGTGCAACCTTCATGAAGGATATCCGCACCTACACCACAGACATCGTGGAAGCCGTGCGTGATTACATGCAGAATGGAAAGAACCCGGATTTAGAGCTCACCTGCCCGGC
>JAFZGH010000198.1 GCA_017555465.1 Akkermansia sp.
GTTGGAGGAACCGCCCATGGCCATATCACAGGTGAACACGTTGTCAATGGCAGCCTCGGTGATGAGGTCGCGGGGCAGCGGGCCGCCCTCCTTGGCCATCTCCACCGCGCGGCGGGCAGCAGCGCGCCAGAACTCCTTGCGCTCCTCAGAAAGCGCCAGCAGCGTGCCGTTGCCCGGCAGCGCAAGACCCAGCACCTCGCACAGGCAGTTCATGGAATTGGCCGTGAACATGCCGCTGCAGGAACCGGCGCTCGGGCAGGCGTGGCACTCCACATAGTGCAGCTCGTCCTCGGTAATCTTGCCCGCGGTGCAGGCTGCCACGGCCTCGAATACGCTGTTGAGGTCCAGGTCTTCGCCATTGCGCCCCTTGCCCACAGCCATGGGGCCGCCGCTGCAGAAAATCGTCGGGATATTGCAACGCAGCGCGCCCATCACCATACCGGGCACAATCTTGTCGCAGTTCGGGATGCAAATGCAGGCATCAAACGCATGAGCAGAAAGCATGGTTTCCACGCTGTCGGCAATCAGCTCGCGGCTGGCCAGGGAGAACTTCATGCCGTGGTGGGCCATGGCAATACCATCGCACACGCCGATAAGGTTGAACTCAATGGGCGTGCCGCCTGCCTTGCGCACCTCATCCTTGATAAGCTCGGCCACCTTGTTGAGGTGCACGTGACCGGGAATCACTTCGTTGAAAGAGTTGCAAATGGCAATGAACGGCTTCTTGATGTCCTCATCCGTCATGCCCGTGGCGCGCATCAGGCTGCGATGCGGCGCACGTTGAATACCTGCCTTGGTACGATCTGATAACATAGCGCGGCGACCATACCACAATTCAAACCGCATTTCCAGCTTATATTTTCCGCGCGCGTAAGGAATTACGACATATTCGCATAAAATTGATAGGAATATAGATTTTATTCTTCCGCCAAAGTCGATATACTGGCAACCACCGTGAAACAGAAGCCCCACATGAACGCCAGCACGCACTTCATCATCATCTTTCTGCTGGTCAGCCTGAACCTGCGCATGGCATTCTCTGCAGCAGACCCGCTGCTGGTATCGCTCATGCGCGACTTGGGGCTGGGCATCAGCAGCAGCGGACTGTTCGGGCTGCTGCCGGTCATGGCGCTGGGCATAGCCGCCCCGCTCGGCGCGCGGCTGGTGGCATGGGTAAGACCGGGCATGCTCATCATCTACGCCATGCTGGCCGCGGTGGGTGGAGTCATCTGGCGCAGTTACGGCGGCATCCCCGGACTCTTCGGCGGCACCATTATCATCGGCCTTGGGCTGGGAATCGCCGGTTCCGTTATCCTGGGCGTGGTCAGGCAGGTAGAAAAAGCGCACCTGCCCACCCTCATGAGCGCCTACACCGCCTGCGTGAGCCTGGGCACAGCCATAGGCTCCGGCGCAGCCAATCCGGTGGCCCACTGGCTGGGCGGCTGGCAGCCGGGACTCCTCTTCTGGGGGCTGCCCCTGCTGGTCGCCGCTGCACTGTGGAGCGGGCTTGTGCTGCACAGCCGGAATCCCCACACCCAGCAGCACACCCTGAAAGCCCCCATTCTGCCACTGCTGCGCAAACGCGCATCCATCATGGTTTCGCTCTACTACCTCTTCCGCGTAGCCAGCGCCTGGCTGCTCATCGTGTGGCTGGCGGCCCTGCTGCGCCGCCGGGGATTAGCAGCAGATGAAGCGGGATTCGTGCTGGCGCTCGCCACCATCTGCCAGATCCCCTTCGCCCTGGCAGCAGGAGTCCTCACCCGCTGGCTGGGCGGCATGGACAGGCTCATGACGCTTGCCACCCTGGCCGCAATCGCAGCCTGCTGGGGCTTACTGGAAGCCCCGCTTACCCTGTGGGTACTCTTCGCCCCGCTGCTGGGATTCGGCATGGGCAGCATCTTCGCGCTCGGCATGACCCTCATAGCCACCACCGAACCGGACGAAGCCGGCACCATTGCCCTCTCCGGGCTGGCGCAGGGCACAGGCTTCATCGGCGGCGGGCTGCTGGCCTGGGCCGCGGGGCTCAGCCTCAGTCTCCCCCAGCCGGACTTATGGCTGGCTACCCTCTACACCCTACTCGCCCTCTGTGGGCTGCACTTCGGCCTGCAATGCACAAGAAAGCCGGTCCGTTAAACGAACCGGCTTTCTGAATACTGTTTAAACAGATTAGTTCTCAAGCTGTTCCTCAGTGGCGGGAGCAACCTGCACCGGCACCTTGATTTCCGGGAGGCCTTCGGTCTTCACGGTGACTGTGGCCGTGCCGCTTTCGCCGCGCTTGCCACGCACCACGGCGAGGATGCGGCCGTTGAAGAACTTCTGCTCCGGGTCCTGCAGGCTGGTGTGGTCAATGGGGTTACCATTGCAGAAACCGGCCAGCACGGCGGGGCCTTCGATGCTGAAGCTCACCTTGCGGCTGTCCGTGGGCACCACATTACCCTGTGCATCAGTAAGAGCCAGCTCCACGTGGGCAATATCACGGGCATCACCCGCAATGGTGCTGCGGTCCACCTTGGCGGTGACGGCGGCAGATTCGCCGGTGGTCACACGCTTGGCGGTAGCCCAGGGCTTGCCGTCCTTCTTCACCACCACTTCCACCGTGCCGGGTTCGTAAACCACATCTTCCCAGGCAAAGCGGTATGTATTCTTGTTCATCACCAGGCTCTTATCCTTCTGCACGAAGGTGGGGCCATCCCCCTTGCGGCGCACGCCCTGGCTCTTACCATTCACGAAGAGCTCAGCCTCATCACCACTGGAGAACACCATCACCGGGGTCTTCTGCCCCTCGCGGCCAGCCCAGTTCCAGTGCGGCAGGATGTGGGCCATCTTCTTCTCCGGATTCCACTGGCTCTGGTAGAAGTAGTAGATATCCTTCGGGAAGCCGGCCAAGTCAATCAGGCCGAAGTAGGAGCTGCGGCTGGGGGCCTTGTTGCCCATTGCCTTGAGCTGCTCCATGGCGGCCTTTTTCTCTTCCTCACTGGCGCCGATGAAGTTGCCAATGTTAGAGGCATCCTGGTTATACGGGGTGGGTTCGCCGATGTAGTCGAAACCGGTCCACACGTATTCACCCGCCAGATCCGGCGCTTTGGTGTGGGCATACATCTCGATATCCGGGCAGGAGCCCCAGCCGGTGGAGGAAAGCGCATAGCTGCTCACCTGGAAGTAGCGGGCGCCGCTGCCCACATCCCACTTCATCGGGAAGAAATAGGTATCGCGGGTGGAGACGCAGCTGCAGGTCTCGGAGGCGTAGTACGGCATCTCCGGGTGTTTCTGGCGGAACTTGGCATACTGGTGCGGCTTGTAGTTGAAGCCGTAGACATCCATCGTCTCAGAGAAACCATTCTGCCAGGCGCGGTTGTCATTGCAGCCCACGGTGTATGGGCGCGTGGTATCATACTTGCGCACCTCATCACGCAGGGCGGTGGCCACCTCCAGGTTGCGCTGGTGCTTGGCCTTGTTATCGTGCCCCTGCTCCGGCACTTCGTTACCGCCGCTCCATGCGATGATGCAGGGGTGGTTGCGGTCGCGGAGCATGAAATTGCGCACATCCTTCTGCCACCATTCCGGCCAGTAGAGATGATAGCCGTTCACCTTATCGTACTTCTGGTTCTTCCAGATATCAAAGAGCTCATCTATCACAAGTACGCCGTGCTTATCGCAGAGTTCGAGCACCTCCGGAGCAGGCGGATTGTGGGTCATGCGAATGGAGTTGCAGCCCATTTCCTTCAGAATCTCAATCTTGCGCTCGTAGCCGCGGGCATGGAACGCAGAACCGAGGGCGCCCAGGTCGTGGTGCTCGCATACACCCTTGAGCTTCACTCTTTCGCCATTCAGATAGAAACCATCCTTGCGCCACTCTGCAGTGCGCACGCCGAAGGAGCTTTCCTTGCTGTCCACCTTCTTACCATTCACCAGAATGCTGGTCTGCATGGTATACAGATGCGGATTCTCCATGCTCCACAGCTCAGGGGCATACAGGCGGAGCTCCTGCTCCACAGTGCCACTGGTGCCGGGTTCAAGCGTAATGGTAGACGGCTGGGCCTGCACACCTTCCACAGACTGCTGCACAGTGACCTCAGCCATCTCGCCGCTCGTATTCTCAACCGTGGTCTGCACCTTCACCAGTGCATAATCCTTCTTGATTTCAGGAGTCGTGATGAAGGTGGGCCACTGGGCCAGATGCACCGGGGAGGTCTTTTCCAACCACACATGGCGGTAGATGCCAGCCCCCGGGTACCAACGGGTGGAAAGCTGCAGGTTGCTCGCCATCACGGCCACCAGGTTATCCTTGCCAGCCTCCAGATACGGGGTGATATCCACCCGGAAAGAATTGTATCCGTATGCCCATTCGCCAGCCTTCCTGCCATTCACGTATACCTGGGGATTGGCCATCACACCGTCGAAATCCAGGTAGTAGCGGTCTTTTTCGGCACAGAAATCGGCGGGAACGGCAAAATGCTTACGATACCAGCCCCAGCCATTCCACGGCAGCTTGCCTGTTTCATTCGGCTCATCCATGAGGAAGGGGCTTTCAATAGCCCAGTCGTGCGGCAGCTGCACGCTCTTGAAGCCGGATTCATCGAGCCCGACGGCAGCCTGCGCTTCAGCGGGTGCGCCGCGCTTTACGGACAGGGGTTCGTTGTTCACCCCGGTGAACATGACCTCGCGGATGCTCGCCCAGGTAGTCCAGGTCGCATCATGCACCGTCAATTTAAGAGAGCGAACCGGCTTGCCGCCAATATCGATGAAAGTTGCCGCCTGGTGGCCAACGCGATAGCTGCGCGTGGTCACGCTGTCACCGTGGTCAATCTCCACCTCCAGGCGGAGATTGTTGCGGCTCTCCCAATACACCACCGCCATCTTCACAGCATCATCAAACCCAGGGCGAATCACGAGCTTATGCCCCTGCCCCTGGTCCTTGGCGCACCAGCGGGTCATCAGGTCACCATCCACTGCATGAGCAGCGGGGTGGGTTCCCTGGTAGGAATCGGTAGACACAGGCACACCTGCCTCAGCAGGGTTTCCGGAGCCGAAGTATTTGAACTTCCACCCGAAATCAAAGGTTTCGCGCTCGCCGGCATAGGCACTCGCCACACTCAACGCCAGCAACGGCAACATGTATTTAGCTTTCATGGTATTCATTAATACGTAAAAGAATCGCTTTATATTTCAATATGCTAACCGATTTCCCGGGTGCATGCAAGCAAAAAGCACAGCATAAGCAATATGATTTTACTGTACATCCCTGCCCAAATACGTTATATATGCAGAAACCCCCGAATACAATCTAACTTCATTCCTCACCCTGAACCCACCATGTCAGACAAGGTTTTTCTCTCCCACATAGGCGGACTTCGTGGCATCGCTATCCTGCTGGTCATTCTGTTTCACCTCTGTCCGACAGTTTTCCCGAATTGTTATTATGGTGTTGATATATTCCTGGTCATCACCGGGTATCTTCTTTTTCTTGGCACAAAACGCTACGATGGCACCTGGAAAGGAGCTGGCATCTTTGCCATAAAGAAAGCGGAACGAATTCTCCCCTCACTAAGCGTTGCCGTTCTCATCACAGTATTGGCAGGCATATACTTCCTGGACAAAACCATGCTGGAAGCCACGGCTCGTCTCGGTCGTTATGCTCTGTTCGGCATGCCGAACAATCATCTCAACAAGGTAGTATCTGACTATTTTGACACCACAGCATCGCTGAATCCCTTATTGCACACATGGTATATCGGCGTCACCCTGCAGGTGTATCTTTTCTTTGCCATCGGCCTCATGCTTTGCAAACGTCTCTCCCGTAAGGCCATCATAACGAGTCTGTTCACCATCGGCTTCCTGTCTCTGGCCTGGAAATACAGAGTTGAGATTCAAGGACTGCTCGCATATGCCGGACTCAAGACAGGGGAATTAACACCTCCCACCCATTATGAGACATTACCGCGCTTATGGGAGATTCTGGCCGGCGGAGTTATCACGCTGATGCCGCAAATTAAAAACCGCTGGACAAAAAGCCTGCTGGTCATTCTCGGGCTGGTCGGCATCAGCACCGCCTTTTACCTGTCTCATGCCGAGCCGCTTGCGGTACTCGGCACCATGCTCATCATTGCATACGCCGGAGGCAGTCGTGTTGAATGCATTCTGAGCAACAAGCTTCTGCTGGGAATCGGCGCCGTTTCATTCTCCCTGTACCTTGTCCACATGCCAGTGTTTGTTTTCTATAAGGGGTGGATTGTGGTCCCCCCGACCATGGGGGAATACATCGCCATGCTGGGAATCACTGCCGTACTCGGCGTCCTGTTCTGGCGATACATCGAAACCCGTCGTTTCAAATGGAAAACATGGCTGACCCTCTGGGGACTCTGCATGCTGCTCTGTGTACTCTCCAAGAAAACCTCCTTTATCAGCGATATGGTAGCCAATGAGAATGAGGCCACCATCATCAAGTCCTACCCGGATTGGCAAATTGTGCAAACTGACGAGCTATACCGGGGGTTTGACGCTCAGCAACTCAATTACTGGGGCGGCTGGTTTTCCATGGCCGACACAAACGCACCGAAACAGCTTCGGCAGCCTGCTCTTTTCCTCATGGGCGATGCCACCAAGGCACCCAATTTCATCATGGTCGGGGACAGTCATGCCGGTAGCATGTATCCTGGCTTCGACAACCTCTGCCGCAAATACGGGTGCGCTGGCATTTACGTGCCGACCATCATCTCCCCGTTCTGGAATTACGAGGTCCAGCGAGACCCATCATACTACTGCACCCGGGAGAAAATGCAAGCCCTCATCCACTGGCTCAAAGAACACCCCCAACTTCAATACATTGTCATTGTGCAGCGCTGGTATCAACGATGCCGCGTCAACAAACTCGACTGGGACAAGAAGCCGGTGGATCTCTCCATAGCCGCACATACAGATGCTTTGCGGGAATTCCTGAAAAACATGAAAGCCATCGGGCGCACTGTCATTCTGGTTGACCAGATTCCTGACTTTGAAACGGATCCCCGCACCTATGGTAAATGGTGTATCCGCCACGGCAGAAATCCGGAAGAACGAATCGAACCATTTATCTGCACGCGTGAGCGCTATCAGACGCGCCATCATGACTACCTGCAAATGCTCGATGCTGTCCAGAAGGAAGGTCTTTGCCACGTCCTGAGCTTTGATCGTGCCACCAATGCCGACGGAAACTATGTTTCCTATGCCAATGGAGAAGTACTCTACCGCGACGATAACCACCCGGCAGCACCCGGTGCCATCTACCTGATGAATCAATGCGCACCGGATTTTCTCCCGCTCATTCAAACTCCATAATTCCTGAAAATCTCATTTCCTTCTTGCTTTTTTTTAACAGGCAGGTAGAATAGCTTCAATCCAACATTAACTTTAACCATGAAAGTACTCATCACCGGCGGTGCCGGCTTCATCGGGTCTCACATTGCTGAGCATTACCAGGGTATCGCAGAAGAAATCCGCGTGCTGGACAACCTGCGCACAGGCTACAAGAAAAACCTTGACGGCCTCAAGGTGACCTTCATCGAAGGCTCTATCACCGACCGCGAACTCGTGGCCAAGGCCGTAGAAGGCGTGGATTACATCTTCCACATGGCCGCAATGGTATCCGTGCCGGAATCCATGCAGAAGCCCCGCGAAACGGTGGATCTGAACGTGAACGGCCTGCTCACCGTGCTGGAAGAAGCCAGCAAGGCTGGGGTGAAGAAGGTGGTTCTTGCCTCCTCTGCCGCTATCTACGGCGACAACCCCATCGTTCCCAAGGTGGAAACCATGTACCCCGAGCCCAAGAGCCCCTACGGCATCACCAAGCTCGATGGTGAATACTACATGGAAATGTTCCGCACCACCGGCCAGGTGAACACCGGCTGCTGCCGTTTCTTCAACGTGTTCGGCCCGCGCCAGGATCCCAAGGGCGCCTACGCTGCCGCCGTGCCGATTTTCATGGAAAAGGCCATCAAGGGCGA
>JAFZGH010000199.1 GCA_017555465.1 Akkermansia sp.
GCGCGAGGAAATTGCCGGTTCCGGTCTCTCACTGAGCATAGCCGCTTCCGTCACCTACAAAGTACCGATTTGCGATGTGACTGACCAGCTGGACTTCCTCATGACCATGTCATACGATGACCTGGGCGACCAGCACGCCTCGATGGGGCGTTTCCAGGGAGACGCGCACAAATGCCTGAATGATTTTCACATGCCCAGGCAGAGAGTAGTCATCGGCCTGCCATTCTACAGCAACCAGAAAGGCACACTGAGCACCCAGTACGGCTACTCGCAGATTATCAGCTGGTATCCGCGCATCAAGCCCACAGAGAATGAGTTCCAATCCAAAAACCAGGATGGTTCGCCCGGCCCCATGCATTCGTTCAACGGCCCGCAGCTCATCGCCGAGAAATGCCGCTGGATGAAGCAGGAGAAATTCGGGGGTGTCATGATATGGGCATATGATACCGATGTAAAGCTGGGCCACCGCGCCTCGCTGGGCAGGGCCATGTATAAAGTTGTCAAACAATCCAAATAATGAACAGACGTCATCTTCTCATCCTGCTGTCTGCCCTACTGCTGTGCTCTTGTCTGCAGCAGGTGGTGACATATACACTCCAGGAAGCACGCGATTTTCTGACTCTGGCAGACAACACCATGTCCCAAGGTATCGACTACCTGGGAAGCGATGCGGAATACCACTATTTTGAAGTCAGGCGAGAGTTCGCCCGAGATCCGCGATTCCGTATCAGCAGGGCTTCCGGCCTGTACGCACCGACAGGAATCCGTCCCTACCACCGCTGGGTCCCCGAGCGCTCCGCTGCCTGCAGAGAACTGAAAGAGCAGCACTCCGAAATTATACCTGTCATCCTGTGAAAGAAACGCCCGCGCGCGGGCGTATCATAGGCGAACATGAATAAGCAGGTTTTCCTTTCCAGTATCCTTTGTGCCTTACTGGGCGTGCCGCAGGTTGTAGCAGAACAGATTGTGCCGCAGCAGATTGCAGCAGTACAGCAGGCTATCCAGGCCGGTGAGCATCCGTTCTTCGATAAGGGCTTGTATCCCGACTGGTCAAAACTGACCCCGGAGCAGGCCCGTATTGACTCCGCTGCCGCCATGGTACTGGCGCGCCACCGCATCGCGGAAATCAGCAACATCCGCCCGGAGGAGGCTACCTTTGAAAACACCTTCCTGGCGCTCGCTCTTGCTCAGGATGAGCTGGACAAGGTGCAGAACCGCATTTACCACCTCAAAACCGTGGCCGATAGTGAGGAGCTCCGCCAGGTGCAGGAAGACCTGACGCCCCAGTGGAACGAGCTGGGAGCCGAGGTGCTGTCCAACGAAAAGCTGTGGAATATTCTGCGCGAGGCTGCCCGGCAACCCTGGGTAAAGGAGCTTTCCCCAGCCAGGCAGCGCTATGTGGAGCAGGTCATCCAGAATTTCCGTGATATGGGGGCTGACCTGACGCCTGAGCAGAAAGCCCGCAAGAAGGAAATTGAGGATGAGATGTCCATGCTGCAGCTGGAATTCGGCAAAAATGTACAGGATTCCACCAATGCATGGGAACTCATCATCACTGACAGCTCCCAGCTGGCCGGCATGAGCGCCGACTGGATGGATAAGGCGCGCGAGGATGCGAAAAAGCACATTCACGGGGATGACACAGCACCCGCCTGGCGCATTACCCTGCAGTCTTCCAGTTACAACGAGGTGCTCAAGCACTGCACCGTGGAAGCCACGCGCAAGGCCTGTTGGGAGGGCGCCTGCTCCATCGGCAGTGGCAAGTTCGACAATTCCACCATCGTGGCGCGCATCATGGAGCTGCGCCGCGAAATGGCAGAGTTGCTGGGCTTCAAGACCTATGCCGACCTCACCACGCACCGCCGCATGGTGGGCAGCGGTGAGAACGCGCTCAAGTTCGTGGATGACATGATGCAGAAGGTAAAACCAGCCTTTGAGGCAGAATGCGCCCAGCTGCTCGATTTTGTAACCCGCCGCACCGGCCGCGTCACGACTGCGCTCAACCCATGGGACCGTGCCTTCTACCTGCGCGAACTGAGCGAAGAGATGTACAGCCTGGATGCAGAGCAGCTGCGCCCCTACCTGAAGAGCGAAAACCTGCTCAACGGCATTTTCAGCATTTTCTCCAACCTGTATGGCGTCTCCTTCATCGAGCTGCCCTCCCAGTGCCTGCAGCCCGGCGAAAAAGGCTCGCCCCACATCATCGAAACCTGGCACCCCGATGTCAAGGTCTTCGCCGTAACAGATGACCGCACTGGCCACCACCTCGGTTCTTTCTATCTGGATATCTTCCCGCGCACGACCAAGCGAGAGGGCGCCTGGGTCATGCCCCTGAGCTACGGCACCCCCGGCAACGGCAAGCAGCCGCACACACCCCACCTGGCCTGTCTTGCAGGCAACATGACCCCGGCCACGGCAGATAAGCCGGCTCTTCTCAGCCACCGGGACGCCGTGGTGCTGTTCCACGAATTCGGCCACATGATGCACGTGATGCTCAGCGATACCGAGCTGCAGGCGCACGCCGGCACCAGTGTGGCATGGGACTTCGTGGAGCTTCCCAGCCAGATTACCGAGAACTGGGCATGGGAGGCCGAGGGCATTGCCACATTCGGGTTCCACTACAAGTCGGGCGACATCATTCCCGCCGACCTTGTGAAAAAACTGCGAGCCAGCCGCTACTTCCTGCCCGCAACCGATAACATGGGCCAGCTCTGCGTCGCCAAGCTCGACCTGGAGATGCACATGAACTACAAC
>JAFZGH010000200.1 GCA_017555465.1 Akkermansia sp.
AGCGAGGATGGCAATGCTGTTGCCATGAAACTGCCTACATACGGAGATGGCACGTCATTCGTGTACTCAGCGGTTAGCGGAATGCGAACCGCCCCCTCCACTCCGATGATTCCCGAGCCCACCACAGCTACGCTCAGCCTGCTGGCTCTTTGTGGGCTCGCCGCCCGCCGCCGTCGCAAGTAATCAAAGCGATACTCCATTTCAAAAGCCGTTGCTTCTATCTCGGGGGCAGCGGCTTTTCTTTTTGACATGTGTCCACAAGTATGGACACTTCATTTTCTTCCTATTCTCGTTCTTTCTTCAAATCCATCACTTCTGAATCCATGGGCTGCGGCCACCCGGACAAGGTTGCAGACGCTATCTCTGATGCCATCCTCGATGCCTGTCTTGCGCAGGATCCAGAAAGCCGTGTTGGCTGCGAGACGTTGGTAAAGGGCAATCAGGTTATCCTTGCCGGGGAAATCACGACCAAGGCAAAGCTGGACTATGAGAGCATCGTGCGTAAGACTGTTGAGCTTATTGGCTACCGCACAGCTCAGGATGACCCTGTTTTCAATGCCGAAAGCATCGTGCTGACCAACCTAATCTGCGAGCAAAGCCCAGATATCGCGCTCGGCGTTGATGAAAACAAGGGCGAAGGCAAGGAACAAGGCGCAGGCGACCAAGGTATGATGTTCGGCTACGCCTGTGATGAAACTCCCGAGCTGATGCCAGCCCCCATCATGTTCGCCCACCGCATCATGAGGAAGCTGGAAGAAGTTAGGAAAGCTGGCACATTCCCTTGGCTTCGCCCGGATGCTAAATGCCAAGTGACATTGACTATGATTCTGCCGGGAAGCCCTGCCCTATCAGTGCCGTTGTGCTTAGCACTCATCATTCAGCGGACGTATCAAAGGAAGAAATTGAGAGAACTTGGAAAATCTGAGCTACCCTGGGAAAAACTGGATCCGAAGAAGCTCGATAAATTGAAATCATAAGCGGAGCAGCTTGGTCAGAACTTAGTCGGAACTTGGTCAGTCTGCCCTCCCGATTAAACAAGACGCAAGAAATCACTCGGCGTTTCTTGCGTTTTGTTTTTCTTTACATACGCTCTTATTCCCTTTTGGGAATATTTGTGTATCCAATGAGCTTTTTGTGACAAAATCTTCCCAATTGGGAATAAAGTCACAAGATGTGTACAAAAGCATCATATTTGCCAACATATATTCCCATAATTCAGTTCTATCTAATTGAAAACATCAGAAGTATGACTTCACTGCGAATTCAAATTGTTCCATAAAGATTTTCTTGAATGCCGTGATGTTATTCTGTTCATAGAAAATCAACATGGCTTTCTTGTAATCTATGGATTCTACACTGCGGAAAGAAAGAGGGCAATATCCGTGAGCTATCAACACGGCATTGGAAGTAAGTCTAGCCACACGTTTATTACCATCCATAAAAGCTTGAATGTATGACAACAAGACTAGCACCAGCAAAGATTTTGAAAAAACACAAGGTGTCTCATTCACAAGGTTACAGGTTGCCTCCAATGCCTCACGGATTTGGTATTCGTTATCAAGAGGCCGATAATTCGTTCCAGTAATGCCTACACGGCGGTGGCGAATGTTTCTATCAACCTGCAAATCGCGGATGAGAATGCTGTGAATGTCCTCGATATGAGCTACACTCAGATTTTGGAAATAATCCGGCTCTGAAACAATGAAATCTAATGCGGCTTTATGATTCAACAGCATTGTAGCCTCATCGCGCGTTTTACCCTCGGCTGTACGTTGTTCCAATAACAATCTCTCGGTTTCCAGCAGAGTATAGGTATTGCCCTCAATCTGAGAGGATTTCCAGCTCAAATCAATACCGAGACGAGTCATTTCTTTGTGTCTTGCAGCATCTGATAACTGGCTGATGTTCGAAAGAAACTCCGCTTGGAGAGCCTGAAGATGTTTCTGTTCTTCAGCGGTAAACAGGACTGCCCCCGGCAGAACCGAGGTCAGCAACTCAAAATTGAAATTGCTGATAATGCTTCGCTCATCAATATCACGGCTGTAATAGGTATCCAGATTGATTGTAGAAAGCAAGCGTCCATGCGGAGATAGATGGTAACGAGTAGAGCGCCCTGCTCCGGTAATAAGCAGTTTTTCGTCTTTTACCAACTGCTGCAAAGCTCGCTTCACAGAAGCATCACTCACTTCTTGAGAGAGCGCTGTCATGACCTCGGCTTTGCTGAGGCTATCGTGTCTCCAAAATAATTCAAAAATCTGTTCTTTTAGCATGTCTTTCTTCCTTTCGGCTCAATTTCTCCTTATTTTCGGCTCATTTTAGCAAATTTTGAGCCGATTACAAGCCAATATTGAGCCGATTTTACGGAAACACCTGTGGTTACGAGGCATTGTTTTGGCATGAACCAAGCATTAAAACGCAATTTGTCTGAGTTGTCGCTCAAACTGAGCACTAAACTGCCAAAAATGCCATTTTTTGCAAAAATAGCCAATTAAAAACATTGATATATCGATGTTATTGTTTTTACTTAATGCAAAAACCGATGTCGAGTCCCTGTGAGTTCGACTACGTCCTGAGACCCTTGAACCAAAAGCCCCGTACCTGGCAAGGTGCGGGGCTTTTGGTTTATCAGCGTGGTCGGATTCGAAATCCACGACAACCGCTCGCGGTTGTTGAGGGGATGAACTGCCAGTGGCAGCCCGGCCGGCTGAGCCGAAGGGACACTTCGGGTCAAGCCCAGCTATGTGACCCTCATTCTGCAAGGGCACTGCATGGCCTCATTCAAGGCTTTCCTTATGGCATGGCACATACGGTCAGCATTGCTTACAGTTGCTTTATCCGTCTTACCTTGGTCAAGCCTGTTCAAGTCTCATACAAGTTTTACTTGATTATCAGAGGAGAGAATCCTTAAACTCAAAGGCCGTTGCTTGGCTTTCAAGCAACGGCTTTTTCTTTTTGCGCGACAATAAGTGTGAAATAATCTGATCTCCCTCCACCCGTAAAAAAACGGGACAAGCACGTGGCTTGTCCCGTTGTGGGGGTAAATGGATTTTCCCGGGCGGGGACTCAGACCAGCTGGGCGATGAGGGTTTCGCGATCGCCGGGGCAGAAGTCCATGGGCGGGATTTCCGGCAGCGTATAGCAGCCGGGGGCCAGGCGCATGCTGGCGCGGGCGGCACTCACCATCACCTGGGCGGTGAGGGCCGGGTTGTTGATACGCATTTCGAACTTGAAGATCTGGTTCTGCGTGGTGCCGGAAACGCCCTTGCGTTCCATGTACACGCCGTGGCCCATATCGCGCAGGGAGTCGATGTCGTCCACCTGCTTCACGTGGGTTTCATCGTGGCAGAAGTAGTCATCGGCCTTGATGGCGGCTTCCACGGTGGCAAAGTCTGCGCCCTCCTCCAGCTGCACGTAGACCATGCGGCGGTGCACGCCGGAACCAGTCGGGATGGTGAGGGAGAGGGCATCCTTCACGCCAGCCTTGGAGCGGGCCACCACGCTGTGGCCCATGCTCATGCCCGGGCCGAAGTTGGTGTAGGTGATGCCCTTGGGCGCCATGGCCAGCATCATGGTGCGCATGACGGAGTCTGAACCGGGGTCCCAGCCGGCGGAGATGACTGCCACAGCCTTGCTCTCACTGGCCTGCTTGCCCAGGGAACGGCGCAAGTCCACAATACCGCCGTGGATATCATAGCTATCCACCGTGTTGATACCCTTGGCCAGCAGGGGGAGGGCTGTTTCCTCCACGCTGCGGGTGGGGGTGCAGAGCAACGCGACATCCACATGCCCCAGTTCGTCTATGTCTGACACGGTTTTGATGCCATGCACCGGCGCGCTCCCGGCGCGGCGTACAATGCCTACCAATTCCATATCGGGCGCAGCGCGCAGTGCATCAACTGAGTATTTGCCGATATTTCCGTATCCTACGATGGCTACCTTAATCATCTTATCCGTGGGGGGGGGTAAAGAATTATCAGAAAGGAAATCACTATTTCCTGCTACGCGTGTATTGTATACGAAGCTACCCCACCTACGCAAGCGCAGATTTACGCGTTGTCACACTTTTTAGAATTATTCTGATAAATTCATCTCCGCATTCTGCGCTGCACCCAGCCGATAAGGAGGTGCAGCAGCCACACGGGCAAGTACACAAACTGGATCGCCAGCAGGCTGATCCAGACAAGGCCCATCACATAGCCCAGGCGGTTATCATAATCGGGCTGCCCCCAGCACATGCCGCAGGCCCAGAGCGTGAGCAGCAACGGCACCACCAGCCCCAGCAGCTGCAGGAAGCTCCCCCGGCTGGTGCGGGCGGGTATGCACAGCACCCCGCTTGGCGCCACCATGAACATGAAGAGCCAGGGCACGGTCAGCAGAGCAGCCAAGCCGTCCTGCAGGTAGTGGTAGCGCACATACGCCACCAGCAATCCTGCCAGTGCCAGCCCGGCGCAGACGAGCAGAAACCGCAGCACAAAGCGCCTGCGCGGCACCACGCAGGCCGGAACAGGCGGGGTTTGTTGCTGTTTTTCCATGATTTTCCTGCGTTAATGTAGCACATTCCGCCCGCTCTCATCAAGCACAATTCAGACTGGTACACTCCAGTGCACTCATGGCCCGAAGATTCGTCCAAATTCACCCGTTTGACAGAAATTTAAAAAAAAACACAATTTTGGATTGACTTTTCGGGTGTATTGGAGTGTACTGTGGGTGCAGGAAAGTGCACCAAAACGCATGAATAGTGTCTCCACAGTAATGTTCACGGGCAACGTGACGCACAAGCTTGACCCGAAGAGTCGCATCGCGATTCCGGCAGGCTGGCGTGACGCGCAGGGGGCGGTTCTGTGGATGATAGACGCTCAGAATGAGGGATATCCGACACTGAAATGCTACACAAAGGAAAGCTTTGAGGAGATGGTGAACGGCATCCGGAGCCACGCTGAAGCACGTGGATTCGACCCTGCCGCCGTGAACCGCTACCTGGGTACCATCATCGGCCTGAGCTTCGAGGCCGAGGTGAGCAGCCAGGGCAAGCTCCTCATCCCGAAAGCACAGCGTGAACGCCTGAAACTGGCGGACACCGCGACCATTGTCGGCCGCGGAACGTATTTCGAAATCTGGGCACCGGCCGACTTCGAAGCCACGAAGGCACCCGATGCCCTGGCGAAACTGGAACTGGACAAAGTATTCGGCATACTCACATGAGCAAGGTAGCAACACAGAGCCACGCGGCGGCAAATTCCCCCGGCGGCACCTGCTACAAGGTGCTGATGTGGGAGGACGGCGCGCTGAGTCCGGCGCAGCTGGAAGCCTGGCAGACCGCCCGGCGCGACTTGCTCGCGCGTATGCGCGATGCGGGCATCAAAGGCGCGCGTGGCACCCTGGCAAAGCTGGGGGAAGCGCTGCGTGAGCTGTCTGCCGAGTCCATAGCCAGGCCCTTGGATACCTGCGCTGCGGCCGGCCTTTCCCTTACGCGCGTGGGCGCACTGGCAGCAAAGCTGCAGCGCGAGGACGCCGTGCTGGCCTACCGTCTGACCCCGTGCAGCGCTACCGTACTGGCGGAGCTTGTGGGGGAAGAAGGCATCGACACGCTGGTGAGCCGCTGGGCTGCCAGCACCCCGGAGCTACAGTGGTGCGCCACCCCGCTGGTGGAGGCCATCAGCCCCGCCGAGGCCGCCGAATGGCAGGAAAGCTGCCGAGCCGAAGCCGCCGGATGCGGTGCTGACACAGAAGCTGACGAAGATTTTTCCGGTACTGCCCCATTCCACCATGTGACCGTGCTGCGCACCGAGGCCGTGGAAGCCTTGCAGCCGGCAGAGGGACGCGTGCTGGTGGATGCCACCCTGGGAGGTGGCGGCCACAGCGAACTGATGCTGGAACACGGCGCCACGGTATGGGGCATCGACCAGGACCCCGCCGCCCGCAAGGCTGCCCGCAAACGGCTTGCCGCCTATGGTGACCGCATGCACATCGTGGCAGGCAACTTCCGCAACGCTGCAGAACTGCTGCGCGGAGAAGGCCTGGAAACGGTGGATGGCATCCTGGCAGACATCGGCATCTCCTCCCCGCAGGTTGACCAGGCAGAGCGTGGCTTCTCCTTCCTGGCAGAAGGCCCGCTGGATATGCGCATGAACCCTGGTGCTCCCCGCAGTGCTGCAGACATCGTGAACACCGCCGCCGAAAGCGAGCTGGCCGACATCCTGTGGCAGTACGGCGAAGAACGCGCCAGCCGCGCCATTGCCCGCCGCATTGTGCAGGAACGCGCCAAAGCCCCCATCACCACCACCACGCAACTGGCAGACATCATCGCCAGCGTGCTGCCCCGCAAGGGCAAGCAGCACCCCGCCACCCGCTCCTTCCAGGCGCTGCGTATCGCCGTAAATGATGAGCTGGGCGCGCTGGATGCCCTGCTGGAAAGCGGCCTCGGCCTGCTTAAGAGCGGCGGGCGCTTCGCCATCATCACCTTCCACAGCCTGGAGGACCGCGCCGTGAAGCGCTACTTCGACCGCGTGACCCGCCCGGAAATCGACCGTCCGGAGTGGCCTGCCCCGCGCCCCAACCCGGAATACGCCGCCCGCCTGGTCACCCGCAAACCTATCGTCGCCGGCGAAGCGGAACTGGCCGCAAATCCCCGCGCCCGCAGCGCAAAACTCCGAGTCATCGAAAAACTGTAATCACTGCCACACACCGCAATGCCCCCGAGCAACACATCATCCCGCTACGCCGACCAGGTGAGCTTCAGCTTCCTGGTGTGGATGGTCGTGTTTGCCATTCTCGTGTCTGCCGGTGGCATTTCGTATTCCCTGCTCAAAAACGACCAGGTGGCCGTGCGCACCGAAATCAACAACATCAACCGCGAAATTGCGGTGTGTAACATGAACACTAACCAGCACCGCGCCAAGACCAATGCCCTCACCAACCGCTGGGCCATGCGCGACCGCCTGAGCCAGGACCGCTCCACCCTGCGCGATATCGAACGCAGCCAGATTGAACTGGCGCGCCGCCTGCAGGACAGCGGCATGGCCGTCATTCACCGTTAAGCCCTGCTCTGTCTCCCCGCCGTTCTGATTCGTGAAAACCAAAGTTCCATTTGCCGGACGCACCCTGTTCCTCGCCTGTGTGGCGGTGACCACCTCGTGTCTGGTAGCCACACAACTGGTGAAGCTGCACATCACCCCGGATGTGGCCGCCAGCCGCACGGCAGCTGATGAACTCATCGACCGCGAGCGCATTCCGGCGCAACGCGGGGTCATCATGGACCGCAACGAGGAACTGCTTACCAACAACATCCAAAGCGCAGAGCTGGTGGCCGACCGCTACCACCTGCGCGAAATCACTGCCGTGGTGGAGGGTCTGGCCTATAACCACGCCGTGCATGACCCCCGCTGGGACACCCTCACCGACGACAAGGAGCGCCGCCGGCTGGTCTATAATTACCGCGCCAAGCTGCTCAACAACGCCAAGGCCGACATGACCGATGAGGAAAAAGCCGCCCGCATTGCCCGCACCGACCGCAGCGATGCCCGCGCCAACCGCCTCATGGAATATGATGAAGCGGTCATGCAGCACTATTTTGAGCAGCACGACAAACTGGTAGCGGAAGTCCTCTACCCGTTTCTCTCCCACCAGGAAATTGAAGAAAACATCAATGGCCGCACCGTCAAGCGCTTCATGACCCGGGCAGACATCGTGGAGAAAATCGCCCAGACCGCCATTACCCGCCACAACGAGGAAGCCAGAGCCAAGGGGCTGCCCACCCGCCGCTACCGCAACCAGATTGTGCTGGCCAAAGGCATGAGCTTTGACACAGCAGATAAGATTAAGGAAGCCGTGAAAGCCGCGCGCCTGCGCGGGCTCATGGTGCAATCCGAACTGCGCCGCAGCTACGTGATGCCTGAGATGCTCAGCCACGTGCTCGGATACGTGGACCACGAAAACAAGGGCATGAGCGGCGTGGAAGCCAACTTCGACAGCTACCTGGCCGGGGTGAACGGCATCCGCGAATACCGCCACAACGCCCGCGGCCAGGTGCTCAGCAACGAGGACGACCGCTACATGGCCCCCAAGGACGGCCTGAGCCTGCGCCTTACTATAGATATGCGCCTGCAGGCCATCGTGGAGCAGGAGCTGGATAAAGGCATGCGCCACTTCCGCGCCAAGAAGGGCTGCATGATTGTGGTGGAGCCCAAGACCGGCGATATCCTCGCCATGGTCAGCCGCCCGGCCTTCGACCTCAACACCAAGGAAATCATCACCCACAAAGGTAAATTCAAGCGAGGCGAGCTCAAGGAAGACAACGGCAAACCCGTGACGGGCGACTTCAACTTCGCCTGCCAGACCAGCTACGAACCCGGCTCCACCTTCAAGGTACTGGCCGTCACCTCCGTGGTGGACAAGGGGCTCATGGGCATCAATGCCTATGTCAGCTGCGAACCCTTCTCCGTGGGCTTCGGCAGCAAAGCCATCAATGACCGCCCGTTCAACTACCACAGTCTGCCGGTCTGGGGCGTACTCAAAAAATCCAGCAATCCCGGTGCGGCCCGCATCGCCCTCATTGCCAAGTGGCCGAACTTCAAGGAATACCTGGAGAAATTCGGACTGGACAAACCCGCCGGCATTGAGCTGCCCTCCGTGCGCACCTGCCAGGTGGCCGATGGTTCTAACATCGTGAACTACTCACGCATCGCCTACGGCTACTCCGTGGCCGTCTCGCCGCTGCACATGGCCATGGTCTACGCCACCATCGCCAACGACGGCGTGCGCATGAAACCGCGTCTCATCGACAAAATCATCACCGCCGAAGGCGCCGTCTATGATGAATGCGCCCCGAAGGAGGTCTGCCGCGTCATGAAGTCCAGCACCGCGCGCGACCTGCGCTATGCGCTGGAAAGCGTGACCCAGCGCAGCGGCGAATGCGGCCGAGGCACTGCCACAGCAGCCGCCATCCCCGGCTTCCGCATCGGCGGCAAAACCGGCACCGCCAAGAAAGTGAAAGCCGGGGGTGGCTATGCCGAAAATGTGTATACCGTATCCTTTGCCGGGGTACTCCCCATCGATGACCCGAAGCTGGTGGTCATGACCGTGATAGACGAGCCCCACCCCACCGATTGCAACCCCGGCGGCGGCACGGTGGCCGCCCCGATTTTCCGCGCAGCGGCAGAGCGATTCATCAATGTGCTCAATCTGACCCCGAGTGACCCCGCCGCCTACGAAAAATATCTTGCCACTAAAGAAGAATCTGCTAATCTAAAGAAGTAATAATCATACCAGAAGCACACACGCCATGGACACCAGGAAAATTTTCAGCATTCTGCCCGGAGCCACCGTCAGCGGCGAGCTCAAGAAGCCGCTCACGCTGCTTACCGATGACAGCCGCAAGGTGATTCCCGGCTGCTGCTATGTGGCCGTGCGCGGCACCCAGTTCGACGGCCACACGGCCATTGATGGCGCTATTGCCGCAGGCGCCGTAGCCATTGTGGCCGAGACCCCGGCCAGCGCGGCGGCCCAGGCTGCCGGCATCCTCTGGGTGCAGGTAAAGGACACGCACTGCGCCAATGGTCTGCTCATGAGCGCCTGGCACGATTTTCCCAGCAGCAAGATGGTGTTGCTCGGCGTCACCGGAACCAACGGTAAGACCACCATCAGCTACCTGGTGAACCACATCTTCCGCAGCGCCTGGCAGCGCGCCGGCCTCATCGGCACTATCATCTACGACAACGGCGAGCGCCGCACCACCTCCAGCAACACCACCCCCGGCTGCGCCCTGCTCCAGAGCATGCTGGCCGACATGGTGAAGAACGGCTGCCGCGCCGTGGCCATGGAAGTATCCTCCCACGCCCTCACCCAGCAGCGCACCGCCGGCACAAGCTTCCGCGTAGGTATCTTCACCAACCTGACCCAGGATCACCTGGATTACCACGGCACCATGGAGGAATACTACCAGGCCAAGAAGCTGCTCTTCACCCGCATGGCGGCAGAAGACCGCAAGAGCGCTGCAGTCATCAACATTGATGACGCCTACGGCCGCCGCCTGGCCGAAGAACTCGCCCCCATCATGAAGGTGCGCACCTTCGGCGAGAATGAAAAGGCTGATTTCCGAGCCGTGCCCAAGCTCATCACCCTGAAGGGCAGCCAGTACGAGCTGCACTACCAGGACCGCACTTACCTGGTGCGCACGCCGCTCATCGGCGCATTCAACCTCTCCAACAGCCTGGCCGCCCTGGCAGGGGCAGTCTGCTCCGGCATCAGCCTGAACGATGCCATCACAGCCATGGCCCAGAGCCCGCAGGTGCCCGGCCGCATCGAGCTGGTCTCCAGCGTGAACAATGTGCAGTGCTTCGTGGACTACGCCCACACCCCCGATGCGGTGGAAAACGTGTGCAAGACCATGAAGGCACTCTGCCGCAACGGCCGCCTCATCACCATCTTCGGCTGTGGCGGCGACCGCGACCGCACCAAGCGCCCGCTCATGGGCGAAGCCGCCGCCCGTTACAGCGACCTCTGCATTGTGACCAGCGATAATCCCCGCAGCGAAGACCCGGAGCAGATTATCGACGAAATCATGCCCGGCATTCCCACCGGCAAGCAGCACCGCATCACCGACCGCGAGGAAGCCATCCGCGCAGCGCTGGAGCAGGCCCGCCCCGGCGATGCCGTCCTCATTGCCGGCAAGGGACACGAGAACTACCAGATTTTCGCCAACGAAACCATCGATTTCTCCGACTCCGCCGTGGTGCGCAAGTTCTACGCCGAAAAGAACCCGGAAGGCATCTCCGTGCCCTCCCGCAAGCCGGAAGGCCGCCGTTCCAGATAAGCCTGTAATATACCCATGACCCACCTGAGCACCAGTGACCTCGTAACCGCCACCGCCGGCAAGGCAGTGGTCGTGGGAGACCGCGCCATCACCGCCGGCCTCACCACCGACAGCCGCGCCATCACACCCGGCTGCATCTTTCTGGCGCTCTGTGGCGATCGGTTTGACGGCAACAACTTCGCCGCCGATGCCTCGCAGAAGGGCGCGGCAGCCGTTGTGGTATCGCGCCTGCAGGGGGAATATGCCCCCGGCTGCACCGTGGTGCTGGTGGAAGACACCCTCACCGCCCTGCAGAGCCTGGCCTCCTGGTGGCGCGGGCAGCTGGAGCCGCTGCGTGTAGTAGGGCTCACCGGCAGCAGCGGCAAGACCAGCACCAAGGACATGTGCCTCTCTGTGCTGCGCCAGAAGTATGAGGCACTGGCCACACGCGGCAACCTCAACAACCACATCGGTGTTCCCCTGAGCATCCTGAGCACCCCGCAGGGCACCCAGGCTGCCATCTGGGAAATGGGTATGAACCACGCAGGCGAGATTGCCCCGCTCTGCGCCATGACCCGCCCGCAAATCGGCATCATCACCACCATCGGCTCCGCCCACCTCGAATACCTGGGCAGCCGCCAGGCCATTGCCGAGGAAAAATGCACCGTGGCCCGCGCCCTTCCGGCAGACGGATTCATGATTTACCCGGCGCAGGATGATTTTGCGGACTTCATCGCCACGCAGACCGCCGCCACGCCGATTCCCGTGGGCGGCTGCAACAGCCTGGTGCGCGCCCTCAACCCGCGCAGCACCGCCACCGGCACCTGCTACACGCTGCACATCGAAGGCGAGGGCGAGGTAGAGGTCTCCCTGCCCGTTCCCGGAGCCCACATGGTGAGCAACAGTCTGCTGGCAGCTGCTGCCGGCTGGAAACTCGGCTGCTCGCTGGAGCAGATTGCCGCCGGGCTCTCTGCCTCTGCCCTCACGCACGGCCGACTGGCCTGCAAGGAGGTGGACGGCTACACCGTGGTGGACGACACTTACAACGCCAACCCCGAGAGCATGAAAGCCGCTCTCGAAACCGTAGCCGCCCTGCGCGGCCCGAAACGCCACATTGCCGTGCTGGGCAAGATGGGCGAACTGGGCGAGGGCGGAATCGCCGCCCATGCCGACATGGGCTGGTGCGCAGCCTCCCTGGGCTATGCCGCCGTGGTGGTGGTGGGCCCGGAGTGTCCGGAAACGCTGGCGCTCTGCCAGGCCGCTTCTGAAAGCATCCCGGCGCTGCTGGTGAACACCCCGGCAGAAGCCGCCGCCGCCCTGCGTGCGCTCATGCAGCCGGGCGATGCCCTGCTCTTCAAAGGCTCGCGCTCCGCAGGCATGGAGCGCAGCATGTACGAACTCTTTCCCTCCCTTAACCCCCAAGCATAAGTCATGATCAATTTCATCTATCAACTCCCCGTGGGCGCGCAGCTTCTGCTGGCCCTGCTGGTACCCTTCATCGGTTCCATGCTCATCGGGCCGAAACTCATTGCCATTCTGCGTGCCATGAAGGCAGGGCAACCCATCCGCCAGGCCTGCGGCAGCACCCTTGCCCCGGAACACCAGGCCAAGGTCGGCACACCGACCATGGGTGGCATCATGATTATCGGGCTCATCATGCTCACCAGCATCCTCTTCCTGGACATGGGCAACCCGAAGCTCCAGTGCTGTCTGCTGGTCATGGGTGTGACCGCCATTCTGGGCTTCCTGGATGACTGGGCCAAGATTACCAAGAAGAGCACCGATGGCGTGAGCGGCTGGTTCAAGATTGCCCTGCAGGCGGTGGCAGCCGTTGCCTGCGCCGGGTATCTCTACTACCTCGACCCCACCATTGCCCGCGTGCTCATTCCCTTCTACGGCACGCTGGACCTGGGCATCTTCTTTATTCCCTTTGCCATGCTGGTCATCATCGGTTCCTCCAACGCTGTGAACCTGACCGACGGGCTCGATGGACTGGCCAGCGGCTGCATGGTTGTGGCAGCCATGGCCTTCCTTTCCATCTGTCTCACCCTGAGTGAAGTGGCACTGGCCAATTACCTGCTCTGCATCGCCGCAGCATGCCTCGGCTTCCTGTGGTTCAACGCCCACCCGGCCAAGGTATTCATGGGCGACACCGGTTCCCTTTCCCTGGGTGGAGCGCTGGGCACGGTGGCCGTATGCACCCACACCGAGCTGCTGCTGGTCATCATCGGCGGTGTGTTCGTGGCAGAAGCCTGCTCGGTGATGATTCAGGTAATGTGGTTCAAAGTGAGCCGCAAGCTGTATGGCGAAGGCCGCCGCTTCTTCCGCATGGCGCCGATTCACCACCATTTCGAGAAGTGCGGGTGGAGTGAAACCCAGGTCTGCGTCCGTTTCTGGATTATTGCCTTCTTCCTGGCAGTCTTCGGGCTGATTCTGAGTGCATGCTGCTTCATCAAGTTCTAACCCCTTTCATTCTCCATGGAACTCAACGGCAAAAAGATAGCGGTACTCGGCTGCGGACGCAGCGGTATTGCCGCAGCGCGTCTGGCACTCGCCAAGGGTGCTGATGAGGTCTGCATTTTCGATTCCAACACCGCCGCCACCTGCAACGAACCCGGCGTTTCCCTCGTTGCCGGAGCCACCGAGGAACAAGCCCGCGCCTACGCAGCAGATATGGTGATTCTCTCTCCGGGTATCGAGGGCGACATCCCCTGGACACTTGCCTTCACCGCCCACGGTGCACCGCTCATCGGCGAAACTGAACTCGCCTGGCACTACTACGAAGGCCGCATCATCGCCATCACCGGCACCAACGGCAAAACCACCACCACCGCCCTGCTGGAGCATGTGCTGCTTTCTGCCGGCAAGACCGCCAAGGCCTGCGGAAACTACGGATACCCCCTCAGCGAGGTGGCGCTCATGGAGCCGCAGCCGGAATTCGCCGTGCTGGAAGTTTCCTCGTTCCAGATGGAAACCATCGTTGATTTCAAGCCGGAAGTAGCCATCTGGCTCAACTTTGCCCCGGACCACATGGACCGCTACACCAAGGTGGAGGATTACTTCAACGCCAAGCTCCGCATCTTTGAGAATATGAGCGCAGACCAGCTCGCCATTGTGCGCGAGGGCGAGGAGCTCCCCGGCATCACGCCCCGCCGCGTGGGCTTCTCCTCCGTGGTTCCCACCGGGCAGCTCTACTTTGAAAACGGCGCTATCTGCGAGGCCGGCCAGGTGCTCACCCCGCTGCGCGGCACCGCGCTGGAGCAGGCGCATAACGCCGAAAACGCCATGGCCACCACCCTGGCCTGCCGCGCCATCGGGCTGGATGATGCCACCATCTCCCAGGCCATCCGCGCCTTCAACCCGCCCGGCCACCGCTGCGAAACCGTGGCAGAGATGGACGGCATTCTGTGGCTGAACGACTCCAAGAGCACCAATCTGCACTCCACCGAAGCCGCCGTGCGCTCCCAGACGCGCCCCATCATCCTGCTGGCAGGCGGCAAAGACAAGGGGCTGGACTACACCGCCATCAACCCCATGCTGGAGAAGAAAGCCCGCGCCTGCGTGGTATTCGGGCAGATTGCCGACCAGCTGGAGCAGACCTTTGCGCCTGTCTGCCGCGTGGTGAAGGTCACCACCGTGCAGGAAGCCGTGGAAGCCGCACACCGGCTGGCAGAGCGCGGCGATGTGGTGCTGTTCTCCCCCGGCACCTCCTCCTTCGACCAGTTTACCGGCTATGTACAGCGCGGCGAATGCTTCCGCAACGCCGTGAAGAGCACCCTCCACCTGTAATTTCCCTGACCGACCATTTTATGAAAAGAGATTCCAAAGCCACATTCCGCAATTCTGACCTCGGACGCGCCAAACCCAAACGCCATTTCCTCAAGACTTTCGTAGACGACAACCTGAAGCAGAAGCGCCACCACTCCGACACCGGCCTCGTAGTGGACCGCACCAGCCCCACCACTGTGCTCCGCATCATCTTCGGGCTCATCGTGGTGCACCTGCTCGTCATCGGCGGTGTGATGCTGCGCGGCAACATTGCCAAGAGCAGCAGCGGCCTGGCCGTGGTGCCCACCATCACCCCGCCGCCGGCCCTGCCTGCCCAGCCCGCCACTCCCCCCGCGGAACAACCGGTGCAACCTGCCGCCGTAGCTGTGGCAGAACCCGCTCCTGCACCAGCCCCTGCTGCAGCACCGACCCAGGAGGTACACATCACCCAGACCCCGGTGAACATGGAAGCCGTCACCCCTGCCACCGCCCAGCCGGCCACCCCGGCAGAGCCTGTGGCTGTGGAGCCCACCCCGGCCCCGGCAGCACCTGCCGAAGCCACCGTCAACACGCCTCACCACATCAAATCCGGTGAAACATGGGGACGCATTGCCGCCCAGTACGGCATTACCGAAGATGTACTCAAGGCAGCCAATCCCGGCATGGCCAATCAGGTCAACCTGCCCAGCGGTGCCTACCTGACCGTCCCGCTGCCCGCCGGTTCTGCTGCCGCGCAGGCCGCCCAGGCTGCCCAGCCAGTCGTGCAGGACACAGCCAAGTACCACGAAGTGAAGCGTGGTGAAAACCTGGGCCGCATTGCCCGCAAGTACAAGATTTCCCTCTCCAAGCTTCTCAAGCTCAACAATATGACCCAGGCAGATGCCAAGCGCCTGCGCGTGGGTCAGAAGCTCAAGGTCAGCGAATAATTCCAGCCCGCTACATGACCACCCGCGTCAGCATCATCAGCATCTGGGTATGCTTCATCCTCCTGCTTGTGCTAGGGGTGGTCATGGTTGCCAGCACCGGTACCTGCGTGCCCGGACAGGATGAACTCCCCTGGCACGGCACCTTCCTGGGCAAGCAGTGCATGTTTGCCCTGGTGGGCATCGGGCTGGCTCTGTTTCTGAGCCGCATCGATTACCACCTCTGGCGGCGTTTCGTAAAAATCGCGTGGATTATCTGCGTGATTCTGCTCATCTGCTGCTTCCTGCCCGGCATCGGCAAGCGCATCAACGGCGAAGCCCGCTGGATTAACCTGGGGCTCACCTTCCAGCCCAGTGAGCTGGCAAAAATCACCCTCATGCTCACCCTTGCCAACTGGTACACCACTTACCGCGAAATGGCGGGCACATTCTGGAAAGGTTTTGTGATTCCCGGTGCCATCCTCTTCGGGCTGCCGCTGCTGCTCATTCTGGTGGAAAAAGACATGGGCACCGCCGCTGCCCTGGCCATGTCCGGGTTCTGCGTGATGTTCGTATCCGGCACACGCTGGTGGCTGCTGCTGCTCTCCATGCTGGTGGGCGGCATCGTGCTGTATATGATGATGACCGGCAGCGCCAACCGTATGATGCGTATTGAGGCCTGGTATGACCCACAGGCATTCAGCCAGGGCGCAGGCCGCCAGCAATGGATTGCCATCCTCGCCTTTGCCCGCGGTGGTCTCACCGGCGTAGGACTGGGCGACGGCATCGAGAAATACGGCAACCTGCCCTATGCCCACACTGACTTCATCTTTGCAGAAATAGGCGAAGAATGGGGCTTTTTCGGCTCGGCAGGAGTGCTGATTCTCTTCACGATACTGACTATATCCGGCTTTGCACTGGCGGTGCAGACACACGATACCTTCGGCCGCATCTTTGCACTGGGGCTTTCCTGCACCATTTTCTGGCCCGCCATGCTCAACATGATGGTGGTCACCGCCATGCTGCCCAACACCGGTCTGCCCCTGCCCTTCATCAGCAGCGGCGGCACCAACCTCGTCTTTACCATCGCCTCCATCGGGCTGCTCACCAGCATCCAGCGCTACACGCCCATCATCCAGCAGAACTACTGGCCCACCCGCCGTCAACACGAAATCCAGGACTCATGAACTCGGAAAAATCTCTCAACATCATCATCGCCTGCGGTGGCACAGGCGGCCACCTCTTCCCCGGCATTGCCGTGGCCCAGCAGCTCCGCAAAATGGGGCACCACCCGGTGCTGCTCATCTCCCGCAAGGAGGTGGATGCCGAAGCCTCCAGCAAATACGGCGACCTGGAGTTCCACAGCATCCCCGCCATTGCCAAGCCCCCCACCCTCTCGCTGCGCATGCCGGGCTTCCTCTGGAAGCTTTTCACCACATACATGAGCTGCAAAAAGCTCATCCGCCGCGAAAAGGCCGATGCCGTGCTCGGCATGGGCGGATTCACCAGCCTGCCCCCCTGCAAAGCAGCCAAAGCTCTGGGACTGCGCGCCTATGTGCACGATTCCAACGCCATGCCCGGCAAATCCAACCGCCTTACCGCCCGCTGGTGCACCAAGGTGCTCGTGGGCATGCAGGAAGCAGTGCAGCACTTCCCCGGCAGCACCTGCGAGGTGGTCGGCACCCCGGTGCGCGATGAAATCCGCAACCTGCCCACCCAGACCGAAGCCCGCGAACGCCTCGGTCTGCCCGCCGATAAGCCGGTTATCCTCGTGACCGGCGGTTCCCAGGGGGCAAAGAATCTCAACAGCATGCTCATTGATGCGGCCAAGGCCGATACCGGCGTGCACTACCTGGTCATTGCCGGGCGGCTCGACTACGAGCGCGTGAACGGCCTTGCCGGCGGCGCACCGAACATCACGGTACTGGGCTTCTGCTCCGACATGCCCGCCGCCTATGCTGCAGCCGATGGCGTGATTGCCCGCAGCGGAGCGAGCACCCTCACCGAGCTTTCCATCATCGGCAAAGCCACCCTGCTGGTACCCTTCCCCTTTGCGGCAGATGACCACCAGACGCACAATGCCCTGGCCTTCTCCACCCGCGGCGCGGCCGTCCTCATCCAGCAGGCCGAGCTCACCACAGAAAAAGTGCACGATTTCGTGCACAACACCGTGCTGAACCCCGCCGCCCGCGAGGCCATGGAAAGCGCCATGCGCTCGCTCTCCCGCCCGGAAGCCGCCAGGGAAATCGCAGAAGCGATTTTGAGTGCATAGTGAATAAGGAATAGTGAATAGTATTCACATCAGTGTAACAGCACAACGGCTGGAGTTGCGCAGCGATGACGGAGCGGTGCTCTTTGCCGCGCCATGCAGCACCGGAGCTGCCGGCACAGGCTGCGAGGAAGGCAGCGGCCGCACCCCGCTGGGGCGTTTCTGCATCTGCTCCAAGCACGGCGAAAATGCCCCGCTGCACACCGTGTTCCGCGCCCGCATCCCCGTGGGCACCTGGCCCGCCGCTGCGCAGGGGGAAGATGCCATCCTCGCCCGCATTCTCTGCCTGCACGGGCTGGAACCGCACAATGCCAACACCCGCGCCCGCTATATCTACATCCACGGCACAGCCGATACCGCCCGCCTCGGCACCCCCGTTTCCCACGGCTGCATCCGGCTCTCCCCGCAGGATGCAGCCATTCTCTTCGACCTCGCCCCCCTTGGCACGCCAGTTATCATTGAGGCTTAGAGCCCGCCGGCCGCCGATTATGGCATGCGCTTCTGCGTGCTTTACATGGCTGCGGGTATGGGCTATAATTGAGGCATGAAATACAGACGATGCGGACGCAGCGGGGTACTGCTGCCGGAAATATCACTGGGATTGTGGCACAACTTCGGCGGTGGGGACGACCGGGCGCAGAATGCGGCCATCATCGGCCGTGCACTGGAGCTGGGCATCTGCCACTTTGACCTGGCGGATAATTACGGCCCGCCTCCCGGTAGTGCGGAAGAACGCTTCGGCGACCTGCTGCAGCATGAGTTTGCCTGCCACCGCGATGAAATGTTCATTGCCACCAAGGCGGGGCACCTCATGTGGCAGGGGCCGTATGGTGACTGGGGCAGCCGCAAGCATCTCATTGCCGGACTGAACCAGAGCCTGCGCCGCATGAAGCTGGATTATGTGGATGTATTCTACCACCACCGCCCCGACCCCGAAACGCCGATTGAGGAAACGGTTGAAGCGCTGGTGCAGATAGTGCGCAGCGGCAAGGCACTGTACGTGGGGCTTTCCAAATACCCGCCGGCACTCTTCAACCGCGCCTGCACACTGCTGGCAGAGGCACACGTGCCCTGCCTGCTGCACCAGTTCCGCTACAACCTGCTGGACCGCGCCTGCGAAACCGGCATGCTGCCCGCCGCCAAGGACCAGGGTGCCGGCAGCATCGTGTTCTCACCGCTGGCACAGGGCATGCTCACCGGCAAGTATCTGAACACCGCCACGCTACCCATCGGCTCGCGCGCCGAACGCAGCGATTCCATCTTCCTGGATGCCGCCAAGGTAGCCGCCGATGCCGAACGCGTGGCAAAGCTGCAAGCGCTGGCCAGCGAAGCAGGAATCCCCCTCACGCAACTGGCGCTGCGCTGGCTGCTGCAGCGCAATGGAGTGAGCAGCGTACTGGTGGGCGCACGCACCGTGGCCCAGCTGGAGGATTGCGCCGCCGCCAGCGGTTGCGAACCGCTGGACGAAGCACTCATGAACCAGATAAACGAGCTCAGATAAACGATGCGCCACCTGCTCCTGACCTGTTGTCTGCTGGCAGCAGGAGTCACCATCGCCGATGTACCCCGGACCCTGGAAGGGGGCTGGCGCTATGCCTGGGGTGATGAGTTCACCGGCAGCAAGCTGGACACCAGCAAGTGGAAGCATGAGCTGGGTGTTATCCGCAACCGCGATGCCATCCAGACCTACACGAAAGACTGCGTGAAAGTGCGCGGCGGCAAGCTTCTGCTCATCTCCAAGGCAAAAGAGACAAAAAACAGCAACTACAACCCCAGAAAGGAACACTGGACACACCAGATAAAAAGCATGCCTTACGCCAGCGGCTCGGTGACCACGCGCGACGTAAAGCATTTCCCCTGCCCCGGACGGCTGGAAATCCGCGCTAAAATACCCAAAGCAAAGGGAGTATGGCCAGCACTCTGGACCATGCATGTGAACCAGTACGGCTGGCCGGCCAATGGCGAGATTGACATTCTGGAGCACATCTCGCAGGAACCGGACACCTGCTACTCCCTCTTCCGCTGGGGGCACAACGGCGGCAGCCAGGAGCACAAAGTAATCCGCACCACCAGCATCCCGGATTACAGTAAGGACTTCCACACCTATGTGCTGGAATGGGATGAAGCAACCATGCGCATTCTCATCGACGGAAACGAGGTCAACAGCACCCCCATGAGCGCGGCAGACTACCCGGACGGCAACAACCCGCTGCGCACCCCCTGCTACCTCATCATGAACACAGCCATCGACGGCTGGGCAGAAGCGCCAGACGCCTCGCAATATCCGGTGCAGTTCGAAATTGACTACGTGCGCTACTACACCAAGGGAGAAGCGGCCGACACGGCGGCAGAACCCGCAGATGATGATAAGCCCGCTAAGAAGAAGCGGAGCAAGAAGTCAAAGAAGAAAAATCGTCCGTAAATGGAATTCACCGACCCTTTTTCCTTCCGGCGCTTATTCAACCTTTCCATGAGCTATGGCGGGGTGGTGTTTCTCATCCTGTGCCTGGGACCGCTGAAACCTCTGTTGGAAGCCCCCATTACCCCGGAACTGCTGCGCGAGGCCGCTGGCGGTATCGGCGCCTTATTGCCGGTGGGCATGGGGATTTCCGCCGTGGTCGCAGGTGTGGTGCGCAAGCTGCTGTTCCGTTACGGTGGCGTCAACAAGGCAAGCCTGTGGGCAATATTTCTGGTGGGCAGCTTCTGGCAGCTTCCGCTGAGCCTCGGTATCGCCTCCGCCGCAGCAGAACACGAACCCGGTGTGTGGATGCTGCCGCTGTACTTCACCGCAGGTGCCATGCTGGCCGCGGCTATTCTGGTAGCGGTGCTGTACAAGGGATTTCCACAAAGCCGCATGTGACCCCGGCTGTGACAAAAGTGCAGGGAACGCCCAGGAATCCGTATCAGCGCTGCATGAGCAGATTCACAGGGTTATAGAGCAAATCGCCCAGGCGGGCAGCCATGCGGTTGGCCTCTGCCACCGGAATGGCGGTGGAAACGTAGAAGGTGTACGGCAAATCCTCATTCCACTGCTTTCCTGCACCCACGCGGATTTCGGTCTTGGGCAGCTCTCCGCGCGTAGCAAATCCAAAGAGAGGACGCACCTCACAGCCGAAATACTCGGCCACCCGGTGGCGGGAAATATCGGTATCACACACTGTGATATGCGGGTAAAACCCTTTTGGCGGAAGCCCGGCCTTTGCAGCTTCACGAATCAGTCGGTATATGCTCTTATCTGCCACATTCTCCAGCGCAACGACTCGCTCACCGGATTCTGCAAAGAGCAGCAGGTTCACAGCTGCACCTGACGGCACCCACGAGGGCTGCGACATGCAAGCCTTCACCACGGCGCGCACGATGAAATCAAAGAGCGAATAGCGGCGCTCCAGCAGTTTTTCGCACTGCACCGCAATAGGCAGGCTCACACGCGCCAGCGCCCCCACATTCACCGCGTTATCGTACACATAGTAGCCATCCTTTTCCGGGCGGGTAGGCTCCATGGCAAAGTCCCGCACCACCGTTCCACCCTGCCCCGCAACGACTGCATCGGGAGACACAACATCCGCAGCCATAATGCGGCCTCGCGGGCCACTACCGCGAAGAACGGCCGGGTCAATACCCTTCTGGATGCAGATTTTACGGGCAAGCGGAGAAATAAGCATGGGTGGCATCAGCGTAAAAAATGAGTTGATAATCAGGGTAGCTGGTGCGGGGTGCATGGCAGCACCCCGCACCGGAGATGTTGGTTCAGCTTCAGGCCTGGTAGCGGAGCTCGCCGTCGATGATGGTCATCACGGTTTCGTATTCAGCATCCAGCACCACCATGTCGGCGGTATAGCCGGGAGCAATCTTGCCCAGGTCGAACAGGCCGAGGCTCTGGGCCTGATTCCAGGAAGTGGCCTTCACCAGCTCGCTGAGGGGCTTACCGGTAAGCTCCTGCACATTCTTGAGGCCCTTGGCATAACGCAGGGTGGAACCGGCCAGGTTGCCGCTTTCCAGACGGGCCACGCCACCCTTCACGATGATGGGCAGACCGCCGAGCTGGCCGGGGCCATCAGGCATCCAGGAGCATGCCAGGGAGTCGGTAATCATAATCATCTGGTCGATGCTCTTGTTGGTGAAAGTGAGCTTGAGCATGTCCTCGCAGAGGTGAATCTTGTCGCAGATGATTTCAATCTTCACATCCTTATCCAGCATGCCGGAACCCACGAGGCCGATTTCGCGGTGGTGCTGCGGGCTCATCTGGTTGCAGAAGTGGGTAAGATGCTTCAGACCGGCGGCCTTGGCCTTCTTGAAGTCGGCATAGCTGGCGGCGGAGTGACCTGCGGAGCAGGTGATACCGGCAGCGGTGGCCTTGTTGATGAAGTCGATGGAGCCGGGCATCTCCGGAGCCATGGAGATAAGGAGCACCGGGTAAATGTCATTGAGCATGGCCACTTCCTCATAATCAGCCGGGCGCACGAAGGCGGGGTTCTGGGCGCCACACTGCTTCGGGTTAATGTAGGGGCCTTCCAGGTGCACACCGGGGGTCTTGGAGCCATTCGGGCTGGCAGCATATTCCTTCACCACGGTGCAGACATCGGCCAGGGTCTTGGTGCCCAGGGTCAGAGTGGTGGGCAGCCAGGTGGTCACGCCCTCCTTCATCTTGCAATCGGCAATGGTGCGGATGCTTTCCACCGTGCAGTCGCAGGTATCACAGCCGCCGGCACCGTGGGAGTGAATATCAATGAAACCGGGCATGAGCATGTTGCCGCCGGCGTCAATCGTCTTATCAGCCTCAGCGGTTTCACCGGGCTGCAGCACAGCAATAATCTTGCTGCCTTCTACCAGAACAGAACCACCGGGCAGATCAATGCCGGGGGAAATGATGTGGGCATTTGTAATGAGTGTCTTCATAATCGTGAATATAAGGGGGTACACAGCAGGTTCATTCCTACTGTTTACAAAGTAATTTTATCCATAAGCCTACCCCGATGCAAGGCAAAAGAATAAAAAAGTACAATGCGCCTGTTCTCTCGGAAGCAAGACACATTTTTGAACTTGCCAAGCGGGGTAAGAAATAGTACCATGCACCCCGCGCGTATCCCAGCCTGCATGAGCACAGAAACTTACAACAAAGCCGATTTGAAAGCCGGAGCAGCCGTACCCGGCAACACCAACGTGGTGATGCCACAGGCACCCGCCATCGAAAAGAGCCTGCTGGCCATGATGACGATTGACCCCACCAACATCGTCTCCCAGTGCGTCTCCAAAGGCATGACGGGCGATTTCTTCTACATTCCCGCACACCGCATCCTCTGGGAAATCTTCCGCGAGCGCTACGACAAAGGCATCCCGATTGACGTGACCTCTGTCATGCAGCAGCTGGCAGACAAAAAGCAGCTGGAGGCCGTGGGCGGAGCATCCGGCCTCATGGACATTTTCTCCTACACCACCAACACGGGCTTATTCAACCTGCATTTTGAAACCCTGAAGGAGAAATACATCCGCCGCAGCATCATCCTCACCGCCAACCAGGCCAGCGAATCCGCCTACACCAGCGATGCCGAGGTGGACGCCCTGCTGGATGAAACCGAGCAGGCTGTGCTGAAAATCCGCCAGAGCACGGATAAAGGCGGTGAGTGGAAACTGAGCGCCGACATTGCCGCCGCCATCACCAACATGGAGCGCATGATGAGCAGCAAGGGCGAAGTGCTGGGCCTCACCACCGGCTACCCCCGCCTGGACACCATGATTAACGGCCTGAAAGGCGGCGAACTATTCATCATCGCCGCGCGTCCGTCCATGGGTAAGACTTCCTTCCTGCTCAACATCATGGAGCACCTGGCGCTCAACGTCAAGAAACCCATTCTCATCTTCTCCTGCGAAATGCCCAGCGTACAGCTGGTGGAGCGTCTGCTCTACGCCCGCAGTGGCGTGAGCAAGCAGACCCTCGTGGCCAACCGCGGCAGCGTGGTGAAAGAAGACCTCAAGCGCATCAAAGGCGCCATCAACGAGCTGAAGGCCAGCAACATCGTGATTGATGACACCGCCGCCATCTCCATTGCCGAGCTGCGTGCCAAAGCCCGCCGGGTCATGCGCGACCACCCGGACCTCTGCTGCATCGGCATTGACTACCTGCAGCTCATGCGCTCGCACACCAAACAGGCCCAGAACAGCCGCGAACGCGAAATTGCCGAAATCTCCGGCGGTCTGAAGAGCCTGGCCAAAGAACTCAACCTGCCCATCATCGCCCTGGCCCAGCTGAACCGTGGCCCGGAAAACCGCCCCGGCAAGAACAAAGGCGTGCCCATGATGAGTGACCTGCGTGAATCCGGCGCTATCGAACAGGACGCCGACATGATCGGCCTGCTGTACCGCATGGCTTACTACGCAGAAGACGATGAGGAGCGCGAATCTGTGGGGTCTGACGCCAACCTGGCCCTCTCCAAGAACCGAAACGGCCCCACGGGCGACGTGCCGCTGACCTTCATCCCCGAACTGATGCGTTTCCTGCCGCGCGTCCCCCGCCCGGATGAGGAAGAAGAAGGCTGATAACCATGCTGCACCGCCTCTATCCAGCGCTGGTCATGTGTCTGCTGGGACTGCTCATGGCTGCCTGCCAGCAATTCCCCGGCCCACCAACACCTGCCGTGGTGCTCGATATCGGCCACACCGCCGAATATCCCGGCGCACGCACACCGGGCCAAGCAGGAGGCAAGCGCTTCTCAGAGTTCGAATTCTGGTGCGAGAACGCAAAGTACACTCGCCAGGTGATTGAGGAGGCCGGATTCCCCTGCGTCATCTGCAACCGGGGAGATGAGCCCGATGATGAACAACTGGAGGAACTGGCCGAACAAAGCGATGTCCTCTTTCTGGGCAAGAATGAAAAACCCGGCCGTCGCTATCCCTCGCGCTACTTCCCGGACCGCGTGGCCGCCGGCATCATCAGCGCAGACTACGCCGTATACCGCCAGGCCCCGGCAGCCATTTTCCTGCACCACAACAGCACCAGCAGCCGCTGGCGGCGCTATGGGCAGAAATCCATCATCCTGGCAAACCGGCACAACGGATCACCCCTTGCCCAGGCCATTGCCGACTCCCTCAACGCCCGCGTGCTCAACCACGGCATGCCCAACCGAGGCCAGCGCTGCAAAGTACAGACCCGCTTCTACGATGCCTCCCGCGGCGGCGGCTGGCTCAACGTATGTGACGACGCCGGCATCCCCGCCGCCATCATCGAAGCCGCATTCCTCAACAACCGGAAACACGCCCGCTACCTGGCAGACCCCGCCAACGCCCGCCGCTATGCCGAAGCCGTGGGCCACGGTGTTGTGCATTATCTGCGCAGCCGCAGCGGCACCCAGCACCGCCGCGCCAATGTAGACGAACCAGATGAAGGCTCGTTCGGCTACGCGCGGGAATCACGGCGGCTGGATGTACCAGGTGCGCGCCACCTGCTGTAGCTCTAATCCAGCTCCGGCATAGCAATGATACGCGGAGCAACGGACTGCAACATCCGCAAGGGAGACGCCGCCACCCAGGTCGCCAGCACTTTCAACGCCGCACAAGGCAGCACCAGCCCCGGCACATCACAACACAAAACCAGCAACAGCAGAAGCGGCAGCAGCAACACCCGCAGCTGCAACTGCCAGCGAGCCGCCGCCATGCGCGGGATATTCAATGCTGCAGCCAGCAGCAGCACGATGCAGAGAATCAGAATCAGCTCCCCCTGGCGATATAACAGCAATTCACCACTGAAAAGCGTATACACCCAGCTGACTGGTGCAATCGGAGCCAGGCAAGAACAGGCCGCCAACATCCAGCGGGTGATAACATTTCCCCGTCCTGCCAACAGCACAACATGGCACCACACCGCCACCAGTACCACCAGCACCACCGCCACCTGCAGCAGAAAAGATGATACCAGCCCACAGGCAATCCCCCCCAGCGGCAGGTAGAGCACCAGCAGCAACGGCTCTACCACCGCCAGCACTGCGCACGCCAGCAGTGCATAACGCGCAGCTGCCGCCAGCCTCGACACCAACTGCCGCACCGCAGGCAATATAGGGTACTCAATCATTCCGCACAGGGGGATTCTTCTTCCGTTACAGGTTCAGGGCGCACAGGCGCAAAGCCCATGGGGAAACGAGCCTTGCCGCTCATATCCGTCAGCACGCGGCACTGGGTATACCCCAGCTCCGCCATCAAATCACGCACCGCCGGGCCCTGGTCGTGCCCCACCTCCAGCATCACCAGCGCGCGGGTTGCCAGGTGCGGCAACGCCTCCGCCAGGAAACGCCGCACCACATCCAGCCCGTCAGCCCCGCCATAAAGCGCCGTTGCGGGGTCATGCTGCACCTCGGCAGACACCGCCTCCCCCTCCGGCACATACGGGAGATTAGCCAGCACCAAATCAAACAATCCCGACGGCGGCTGCACAGCCCCCTCCTCCGGCGCATCCCAGGCAGAGAACAAATCGCTGCGGTAGGTCTTCACTCGCGCGCCCAGGGCAGTGGCATTCTCCAGCGTAAGCGAAAGCGCCGCCTCGGAAATATCCGCCATGATGACCTCCGGCGCCTGCCGCGCCAGCTCCAGCGCCAGCGTGATACCGATAATACCACTGCCGCACCCCATATCCAGCACCCGCATTCCCGCGCGGCGCGGGGCCATCTGCAGCGCAAACTCTACCAGCTCCTCCGTCTCCGGGCGGGGAATCAGCGCGCGGGCATCCGTGCGGAACTCGCGGCGGAAGAACTCAGTACTCCCCAGCAGGTGCTGCAGGGGCACCCCCTGCCCGCGCTGCTTGAGCAACTCGCGCAGCGGCATGAGCTTATCCTCCGGCAGCGGGTCATCATAATGCAGGTACAGCCAGGTCTTGTTGCACCCCAGCACATGCACCATGAGGCTCTGCATCGAATGCCGGGCGCCCTCCACCCCGCGGGATTCCAGATACTCCGTGCCGCTCGTCAGCACCTCCTGAACGGTCTTCATGCCCATCTTACTTGAGTTCATCCATGCGCTCCTCCATCTCCACATGCTGCATACGGGCAATCACCTCATCCAGAGCACCCGTCGTCACCACAATATCAAGATTATACGCCGTGTAACCGATTCGGTGGTCCGTAAACCGGTTCTGGGGGAAATTGTACGTGCGGATTTTTTCCTCGCGGCCACCGCTGCCGATAAGAGCGCGGCGCTGGGCCGAATACGACTCCTGCGCCTCGCGCTGCTTCATCTCAAAAAGGCGCGCACGCAGAATCCGCATACCTGTCTCCTTGTTCTTCAACTGGGAGCGCTCATTCTCACAGCGCACCATGATACCGCTGGGCAGGTGGAAAATCTGCACGGCAGATTCCGTGCGGTTCACATGCTGCCCACCGGCACCGCCTGCGCGGCAGGTCTCAATGCGCAAATCCTCCGGGCGGATTTCCACATCCACCTCCTCAGCCTCCGGCAGCACCGCCACCGTGGCCGTACTCGTATGAATACGCCCCTGCGTCTCCGTGGCAGGCACGCGCTGCACTCGGTGTACGCCGCTCTCGTACTTCAGGAATCGGAACACCTCCTCGCCGGAGATACGCACCGTCACCTCCTTGAAACCGCCGATATCATTCGGGCTGGCATCCAGCACCTCCAGGCGCCAGCCGCGGCTCTCGGCATAGCGCTGGTACATCCCCAGCAGATCTGCCGCAAAGAGCGCCGCCTCATCGCCCCCCGTCCCTGCGCGGATTTCCACCAGCGCATCGCGGTCCTCCGTCTCATCGCGCGGCAACAGGCTGTACTGAATCTTCTCCGTCAGCTTTTCCACGCGCGGCTCCATATCCTCCAGCTCTGCGGCAGCCAGCTCAGCCATTTCCGGGTCATCACCTCCGGCCAGCTCGCGATTCTCCTCAATCTGCTGGCGCGTCTCCAGCAAGGTTTCCCAATCACGCAGCAACTCCTGCACGCGGCGCAACTCGCGCATCAGTTCCCCCGCGCGGCGCGGGTCCTGAAATAAGGTCGGGTCTGCTGACTGCGCTTCCAGCTCAGCCAGACGTTCGCGGCGTTTTTCGATAAGAGGGGCGTAATCCATGCGTGCGCGCCCATTCTAGCCTACTCCCACACAGCGCGCAAGCGCAATCTGTGTGCTGATATTACATAATTTATGCTTGCCATTACCGCACCTCTGTGGTACAAGTATGCCCACGCGGTCCACGTTGACTGCGTTTACACACACAGCGTGGTCTCGTGGTGTAAAGGTAGCACTAGGGATTTTGATTCCCTCTGTCTAGGTTCGAATCCTGGCGAGACTAGCAAAATGAATCTCCTGACTGTTGAAAT
>JAFZGH010000201.1 GCA_017555465.1 Akkermansia sp.
CGGGTTTCCGTATCCGTGGTCAGCTCCTTGATTTCAATGGAAGTGATAGCAATACCCCAGCGAGCCACGGTAGAGGAAACTGCCAGCGTTACCTTCTCCGAAATCTCCGAGCGGGAGGAGAGAATCTCATCCAGATTCCGGCTACCAACCAAAGAACGCATTTCATTAAGGACCAGCTCAATGAGAGACTGATGCAAACGCTCCACCTCATACACGGCCTTGATGGGGTCTGTCACGCGCCAGCGCACAATGCAATTCATCTGCATGGTGGCATTATCCTTTGTAATGCATGACCGGGGCTGCGTATCCAGCAGCTGCTCCGTAAGCTCAATGAAATAGCCGTCCTTATTGGTCAGATTTCCCCAGGCAGGCGAAACATCGCGCAAACGCTGAAGAAACGGAATGCGGAACTGCAAACCACTCTTCTTTACCGCGACCGGTTTGCCAAACATTTCAACAATGGCGCAGTGCCCCTGCTTTACAGTAAAAATGAACATATCTCTATCATACAACAAGCAGACAATTATTCAACACACCCTTTTGTCATCGCTATGCTGCAACATCTCGCGCTTTTCCAGGAATAATTTCCTCAATCACCTGAACCTTCGGGTTTTACCTTGACCATGTAAAGCCGTAACCCTATAATGAGCGCAGAAAACTGACAACATGAAGCGCACCCTTTTCCTCATGATACCCGTCCTGATGGGATTGAGCTCCTGCACCTACCAGCAACAGCAGCAGCATGACCTGGTGATGCAGCAGGTGATTCAATATAACGAAAACCACCTGGAAACGCTGCATAATGAAGAGGTGAACGAGCACAGCGAGAATTTTAAAGCGTTCAAAACGATGCTTGGGCAGGCAACGAAAGCGGCATGGGTGCGCGAACGCGGAGATTGCTGCTGCACGGGGGCAGAACTCGACCCGATTTCCCCCTGCCAGCTTTCTAAAAAGGAATTTAAAGAGATGATGGAGCTGCTTTCCCAGGCGCAGGCAGAACCGGCCCCCAGGCGCGAGGACATCCAGCCTACACGGCTGGCCTCTGCCATGTGGCATGAAGAAACCGGATGGCGGATGAATTTGGAACCCGCGCCCATGGTTGTCATGCCGCCCTGGGATAATTTACAGATTGACAAACTCAGCCTGCAGAACGCAAAGGGAGAAGAACTCCTCAGCATCAGCTATGATTTCAACCGCAAGAAGGACGGGCAGGAATTAAATTTCGTTAAAGCAGCCTGGGGCGGAGTCGATACCACCCTCCAAAACATCTGGATTGAGCTGCCCGGTGACGCCTATTCGCGCTTCCAGAACCACCCTGCCCGCCTGCGCTTCAAGAAGAAGGTAGATGCCGCCGATAAAGACTAATTACCATTCACAACAGCATTGCGCTATTTCTGAGTAGTCTCCACAACGGGAGACGTCTGTACCGGAGCAATCTGGCGGCAGATATCGTGCGTCAGCTCATCAATTCCCGCCACTACAGCCGCCACGGGTATCAGCAGAACATAACTCCCCAGGCTGACAGCAGTACAAGGAACATCCACCGCCACAAAGCTGGCGCCCGCCAGCGGGTAGGCCCACCAGGCATGAGCGGTTGCTTTATCCTCTCCCATCGGGTATACAGCGTCACCAACCCAATCTCCGAGGAGTTTTCCTGCCGGTTGCTTGTTTTCCAGAGAGACATTCTCCTCCCATGCCATTTGCCTCCACAGGTTGAGAGAAACCAGGCATTCGGTGGACTCGAAAACATCTTCCACCTGGGTAAGCCGCCCATGGCTGGGCTGTTCCATAGCCCATTTCCATAATGGATATCCCCGGCGTTTATAGGTGCCGGTTCTGCCTTTGGCATACAGGCGGCGTTCTTCGTCCTGCAAGAGAGAATCAGCCTTGATGGCAATACCCTTGTGAACGCGCCCCCAATCGGCAATGCGGGTACTCGTCTGGAACTGGCAGCTTGCCAATGAAGCCATCAGACATGCAAAAACCAGACGCTTCATGAGTCCTCCTTTCTGTGTTCGCTGCGGAAATTGCGTGGGCGGCAGGGAGAATCAGAAGCCCATATCCCCCTGCCCGC
>JAFZGH010000004.1 GCA_017555465.1 Akkermansia sp.
CGGTGCAGTGAAACAGCCTGGGCGTAACCCTTTGCCGCAGCCTCCAGCCCCAATGCCGGATTCTGCTGCTGCAACCAGGCCAGCAGGAGCACACGAGCCAGCTCCTCATCCTGCTCCAGCATGGCAGCGCGCCAGCCATCGGATACAGGCGGAGAAGCCTCCTTTCCGCCTTTAACCTCTGCCCATATACGGGACATCTCCGCGGGGTCAAGCGTCACCGGCTCTGCCGAATCCAGCAAAGTCCCCGCCAGCAACGGCGTACCACACAGCAGCAAATATAAAACTTTCATCATCTGCGGCCAGCAGAACGGCGGGAGAAGTGGTGCGTCATCACCGTCCACAGCTCCTGCATGTTCTCAGATTCAAAATAGGGCTGTTTCATCATCTCCCACATGATGTCACTCACCTTGTTCTGCGCACGGGCCAGCGCCTCCAGCTGCGCATCATTACCATGCAGCAGCGGACGCAGCAGGGAAAACTTGTGCATCAGCTTAGCCTTCACCGTCTTGGCACTCTTGGCGTCAGAAATCGTCTTGAGCATACTTTCAGCCTCTGCCAGTGCCTTGATTTCTGCCGTATAGGCGCGATCCAGCCCTGCGGTGGAAACCTCCACCTCATTCTTGGCAAAAAGAGGAGCGGGGGCAAGCACAATGCCGCCAAGAACCGCAATCGCAAGAGTCAGACAATAGTTACGCATAGCAGGAGAATAACACACAGGGTGCACGCTGTCAACTTATTCAGCCAGAACGGAGGCTAGTTTGGCCGCCACAGAGCGGAATGCAGCCGAGACCGGGTTCGTTTCCGGGTCTTCGAGAGCCACGGGGCTGCCTTCATCCCCGCAGGAGCGGGTCTGCGTATCCAGCGGCAACTTGCCCAGCAGCGGCACACCCAGCTTGGCAGCCTCGCGTTCGCCGCCGCCTTCGCCGAAGATGTGGTAAATCTGGTTATCGCTGGGGCAATGGAAGTAGCTCATATTTTCGACGATGCCCAGAATGGGGGTATCCACCCGCTGGAACAGCCCCACAGCCTTGCGGGCATCGATGAGCGCCACTTCCTGCGGAGTGGTCACAATCACCGCACCGGCCAGCGTGACGGTCTGCACAATGGTGAGCTGGATATCGCCCGTGCCGGGGGGCATGTCCAGAATCAGGAAATCGAGTCCGCCCCACTCCACATCGCGCAGGAATTGCTGCACGTAGCGCGTGGCCAGCGGGCCACGCACGGCCAGCGGGGTATCGCCATCCACCAGCAGAGCCATGGAAAGCAGCTTCACCCCATGAGCCTCCACGGGCAGGAATTGTTCCTTATCGCTGCAGCCGGGGCGTTCGTTCGTGCCGAACATGAGCGCCATGGACGGGCCGTATAAATCCAGGTCAAGCAGGCCGACCTTGTAGCCCAGCTTCGCCAGTGCCACAGCCAGATTGGCCGAAACGGTGCTCTTGCCCACGCCGCCCTTGCCGGAAGCCACAGCAATCACATGCTTCACACCGGGGACGCTGGATTTCCAGTCGTTGGGGTTATCGCCTTCCTCGCGCTCCACCTTTTTCTGCTCCGGGGCGTGGTGCTCCATCTTCACATCGTGAGAGCTGACACCGGGCAGCTCCTGCAGCACGCTGATGACGCGTTCGTAAATATAGCGCGGCACATCTGAGTTCTTGCTTTCCACGCGCAGCTCCACCACCACACGACCCTCCGGGCTCACGGTGATATTCTTCACCAGACCAAAGGCCACAATATCGCGGCTGAATCCGGGGTATTTGACGGTGGTCAGCGCAGCGCGAACCAGCTGCGGTGTCAGTTGTGCTTCACTCATGCGCTCATTCTAGCACCCGGAACACCCCGGTGCAAGCCCAACATTTGTCTTGATTGTTCCGGGACAGGAGAGTAAAATCCCAACCGTTATGATGAACATCCTTGTTACCGGCGGCACGGGCTTTGTGGGTGCCAATCTCTGCCACCGATTGATTGCAGACGGCCACCGCGTCATCTGCCTGGACAACAACTACACAGGCTCACTGGATAACGTGCGCGATTTGCTGGATAACCCCCGTTTCACCTTTGTGGAACACGATGTCATCTACCCCTATGATTGCCCGGAAAAGCTTGACCGCATCTACAATCTGGCCTGCCCGGCCTCTCCGCCAGCCTACCAGGGTGACCGTTCCATCTTCACCACCAAAACCTGCGTATTCGGCGCCATCAACATGCTGGAGCTCGCTAAAAAGAACGGGGCGCGCATTCTGCAGACCTCTACTTCCGAAGTATATGGCGAGCCTCTGGTGCACCCGCAGGTGGAAAGCTACCGCGGTAATGTGAACCCCATTGGCATCCGCGCGTGCTACGATGAAGGCAAACGCTGCGCCGAAAGCCTTTTCTTTGATTACCACCGCCACGAGGGGGTGGATATCCGTGTCATCCGTATCTTCAACACCTACGGGCCGCTCATGGACCCGAACGATGGCCGCGTGGTTTCCAACTTCATCTGCCAGGCGCTGCGTGGCGAGGACATCACCATTTACGGCGAAGGTCAGCAGACCCGCTCGTTCCAGTATGTAGATGACCTGATTGAAGGCATGGTGCGCATGATGGAAAACACCCAGGGCTTTACCGGCCCCGTAAACCTGGGCAACCCGGGTGAGTTCACCATCCGCCAGCTGGCCGATATGGTGCTGCAGAAGATTCAGACCAGCAGCAAGCTGGTGCAGCGCCCCCTGCCCTCTGACGACCCCACCCAGCGCCGTCCGGATATCACCCTGGCTGGTGAGAAACTGGGCTGGCAACCCACCATCGCACTCAGCGAAGGACTGGAGCGCACCATCGAATACTTCCGCAAGCGGATTGGCAAGTAAATCAGCCGCGCAGCTGGCATTCAAACTGGCGGAACTGGATGGCCTCGTACAGGTGGGCATCCGTAGGCTGCTCGCACCCTGCCAGGTCGGCAATGGTGCGCGCCACACGCAGGATGCGGTCAAAGGCACGCGCCGAGAGCCCGAGCTGTGCCACGGCATCCAGCAGCATCTGCTGCTGCGGCGGAGTCAGCGGACAATACTGGCGCAGCTTCTTCCCGCTCAGCCGGGCATTGCATACAGCGCCCGTATCGGCATAGCGCTGCATCTGGCGGGCACGGGCGGCCACCACACGCTCGCGGATAGCAGCGCTGCATTCGCCGTCCGGCTTGCTCAGCAGACTGGCGGGAGACACGGGCGGCACTTCGATGATGATATCAAAACGGTCCAGCAACGGACCGGAAATCTTTTTGCGGTAACGCGTCACATCCGCGGGCGAGCAGCGGCAACGGTGCGTGGAATCCCCCAGATACCCGCAAGGGCACGGATTCATGGCCGCCACAAACATGAACTGGCAGGGAAAATCCATACTGCCGCTGGCGCGGGAAATCGTCACCACCCCGCTTTCAAGCGGCTGGCGCAGTGTTTCGAGCGTACGGCGGGCAAACTCAGGCAGCTCATCCAGAAACAGCACCCCGTGGTGCGCCAGTGAAATCTCCCCTGGTGTGATATGTGAGCCACCCCCCATGAGCCCCACATCGGAAATCGTGTGGTGAGGGCTGCGGAACGGGCGCTGCTCCAGCAATCCCCCGCTGCGCGGCAGCTGCCCGCAGACGGAGTGGATGGTGCTGGCCTCCAAGGCTTCATCCTGCGTAAGCGGCGGCAGAATCGTAGGCAGACGGCTGGCCAGCATGCTCTTGCCGCTGCCCGGACTGCCGCACATCAACAGGTTATGGCCACCAGCCGCGGCAATTTCCATGGCGCGGCGGGCGTATGGCTGCCCTTTCACTTCGTCAAAGTCCACAGCAGCAGGCAGCGGCGTCCAATCCTCCGGCAGGGTAAACGGCGTAAACTTAGCCGGATTCAGCAGCACCTCCCATGCTTCGCGCAGCGATTCCACGGCATACACGGTCAGCCCCTCCACCACGGCAGCCTC